>JAQIDF010000487.1 GCA_027858145.1 Prolixibacteraceae bacterium
GTTTTGGAATGTTGTAAACTGGGAGGTTGTTGCAGAACGACTAAAAACTGCTGAAATAAATTGTAAAAAATAAAGCAACGTAAAATTTAAAAAGAAAAGAGGCCGAATTTTGCTTAATAAGCAAGATTCGGCCTCTTTTTGTTTATTGCAGATGTTTTTATTCTTCTACCTCACGTATCCACGTTTGTGTGCGATATAAAAAAGCAATATAACCACGAACATTAAGTTTTTTTGGGTTTTCTTCATCAACCCAGATTTTTACATCGTAAATTTTACCATTGTCAGGATCCAGTATCCCATCATCACCAACCCATTCGCCATCTTCTT
Organism: Prolixibacteraceae bacterium; assembly: GCA_027858145.1. Classification (GTDB taxonomy): domain Bacteria; phylum Bacteroidota; class Bacteroidia; order Bacteroidales; family Prolixibacteraceae; genus Roseimarinus. The sequence goes on from JAQIDF010000487.1 coordinate 328, forward strand.
TTGTGAGCCCGTTGATGATTTGCATGCCTATTATCTTTTTGTTTTTCAATTTTCCATTACATTCAGTGCAAAGGGGATCATAATTTGGATCTTCGTTGAACAACTGGATAATTTTACCATATAATTTGCCGTCCTTTTTAGTTATTTCAACTATTGATTTTACCTCCCCTGTATCATCATCAATTGTTCTCCATTTACCTGTAACACTGTTTTGAGCCATCGAAAAGCTGAAAACGAATAGCGAAATGATTAATAGTGTGATTGATTTCTTCATTTTTTTTAATTTAATTTGTCACTTTTCCAATAAATTTATTTTTCTTGAAAAGTTTTGAATCCCAATTCCAATCAAAAAAAGTAAAAAATATTGACATTCAAAAATCTTTATTCTCTTATCGCTTGTTTCAATCTTGTTGTTTGCATAAAACTTGATTGATTTTATGCAGAAAATAGAGTGGAAGCTATTACTTTTGATTTAGATTAAACAAAACAAATATGGATAGAAAAATAAGTCATTTAGAGCCAAAACCTGTTTGGGGTTATTTTGAAGATATTTGCCAGGTGCCAAGACCTTCAAAAAAAGAAGAGAAAATAATTCGGTTTTTAGAAGATTTTGCGCATGATAATAATTTAAATTATAAGAAAGATAATGCTGGTAATGTGCTGATTACAGCACCGGCAACAAAAGGATATGAAGATACACCCACCGTAGTATTACAATCGCATATGGATATGGTGGGGGAAAAGAACAATAGTATAGAGCACGATTTTGAAAAAGATGCCATAAAACCTTATATCGATGGCGATTGGATAAAGGCTGAAGGAACCACACTTGGAGCTGATTGTGGTATAGGTATGGCTGCATCAATGGCTGTTTTAACATCAAAAGATATTGAGCACGGGCCTGTTGAATGTTTGTTCACGGTTGACGAAGAAACAGGCTTATCGGGTGCATTTGCCCTTGAGCCCGGTTTTTTTGATGGTAAAATATTGCTAAACCTTGATTCGGAAGACGAAGGTGAATTGTTTATTGGTTGTGCCGGTGGTATCGATACATTGGCAAATTTTCATTTTAAAAAAGAAGACATTCCAAACGGTTACTTTCCCCTTGAGTTAAACGTTTCGGGATTGTTAGGTGGACATTCGGGCGATGATATTCACAAAGGCCGGGCAAATGCCATTAAAATATTAGTACGTTTTATGTGGGAAGCCAACCGGAAATATGGTATCCGGATTGCCACACTCGAAGGGGGTAACCTGCGTAATGCTATAGCACGCGAGGCTCACGCTGTTATTTTGGTTCGCAATGCTTACAAAGAAAATCTGGTTGCCGACTTTAACGTGTTCAAACATGAAATAACGGAAGAAATTTCGGTAACTGAACCAAAAATATCAATCGACCATGAATCGACTGATGCCCCAACATGGGTGCTCGATGAGCAAGCAGCAGAAAATTTGCTTGATGCGTTGTTTATTTGCCCTCACGGCATTCATACAATGAGTTTCAGAATGCCTGATATGGTTGAAACATCAACCAATTTGGCATCGGTAAAGTTTGAAGGTGATAATAATTCAATCCTGGTAACAACAAGCCAACGAAGTGACCGTGAAAGCGGGAAAAAAGAAATTTCATCGGTTGTGGAAGCTGTATTTGAGAAATCGGGTGCCGGTGTTCGTCACTCCGACGGCTATCCGGGCTGGACGCCCAATCCTGAATCACCTGTTTTAAAAACCACGGTTGAAGCATATAAAAAATTATTTAATCAGGAACCCATCGTTCGTTCTGTTCATGCAGGTTTAGAATGCGGACTTTTTCTTAAAAAATATCCCGGGCTAGATATGGTTTCGTTTGGTCCTACCATATTAGGCGCCCATTCACCCGACGAGCGGATTAGCATTGAAACCGTACAAAAATTCTGGAAACACCTGGTTGAAGTGCTGAAGCATATCCAGTGAAAATAGACTATTCCCCAAACCTATACCCAATTCCAGACTCGGTAATGAGCAGTTTAGGTTTCGACGGGTCGTCTTCAATTTTCTTACGGAGTTGAGCTACAAACACTCTAAGATACTGGGTTTGCTCAACATAGCTATAGCCCCATATTTCTTTCAGGATATATTGGTGTGTTAAAACCCTTCCCTGATTTTTGGCGAGTAATGAAAGTAATGAAAACTCTGTAGCTGTAAGTTTTAATAAGAGGTCGTTTTTGCGGGCTGTATGATTGGCTAAGTCGATAAAAAGTGAACCAATAGTTATGGTTGTGCAACTTTCCGACTGTGTTTCGCTTAATCGGAGTGCAGCTCTGATGCGGGCTAAAAGTTCACCAGTCCTGAATGGTTTAGAAAGGTAATCGTTGGCGCCATTATCCAATGCCTTTATAATGTCCTCTTCAGAATTACGAACCGATAAAATAATGATGGGGTGGAAGTACCATTCCCTTAGTTTAACCAATAGGTCTTGTCCATCGGTGTCAGGCAATCCTAAATCAAGGATAATGAGCGAGGGGTGTTGGGCTGCTGCATCAATAAGGCCATCTTTCGCATTAAGCGACTGGATAATGTTATACCCAACAGCGGTTAATGTTATTTCGAGTAACCTTCTGATTTGCAGTTCGTCATCTATTATTTGAATTGTTTCATTCATTCGGTTTTATGTTATAAATTTATTATATCCGGCTTTTCAGAAGGGATTTCTATTTGAAACCTTACTTCTTTGTTATTTGTGTTATTTGCTGTTATGGTGCCATTATGGGCATCAATAAAGCCCTTAACGATTGATAATCCAAGTCCTAAACCACCGGTTTTACTTTTTTCGGCCCTGTAAAATTTGTTAAAAATGTTTTTCAGTTCAGTAGTGGTAAGTACTGAGCCGTCGTTAACAATATCAATTAGTAAATTGTTGTTCAGATAATTAACATCTAGTTTTATGTTTTGACCTTCAGGTGTATATTGTGTAGCGTTGAACAAGAGATTGTATAATACTTGTTCCATCAACCCAAAATCAATTTTCACCAGCGGCATATTTTCGTTTACATGAGTAATAAAATTAAAGGGTTGCAATTCATTTTGCAGGTCTTCGGTTACTTTGTTTATTAAGTCGTTAATATCGCACCAATCGAGCCGGATAGAAATGTGCCCGCTTTCGATACGGGAGATATTCAATAGATTTTCGATAATCCTGTTTAACCGTAACGAAGCGGTAAATATTTCCTTACTGAGGGCAAGACGAATGTTTTCTGATTCAGAGGAATTTAAAATAGTATCGGCAGCTCCCATTATTGTTGCAACGGGTATTCTCAATTCATGCGAAATGGAGTTGAACAATGTTTTGTAAAGCCTGTCTGATTCATCAAGGAACCTCACTTTTTGGGCCAATTCTCCCAGGAATTCACGTTCAAGGGCATTCGATATCTGGGCTGTAAAAGTACCCCAAAAGTAGCGGTATTCTTTGGGCATTTCGTGCATTTGTTCAATCGCAACTACCCCCGGGTTTATCCGGTTTCCAATTAATGGATAAAAAGTATATTTACATTGCCCGAAGTGTTGCGTATAAGCCCCTGCCGGACTTTTGTGGGTGAATACCCATTCAGCAACTTTGTATTCTTCTTTATTGAGTTTTTTCTCTTGCTGTAATTGGCCAGAAGATTTTAAAATATTATTCCCGTCCTGCAATACGAAAAGGGTTTGAAAAGAAAAGTATTCTTTGATTTTGGATAAAGCAACCTGAATTACTTCCTCGGTACCACTTGATTTAGACAGCTCTTTGGTTAGCTGGAATAATACATTGGTTCGTTTTTCCCTTTCACGCGCAAGCTGTTCTTGTCGGCGGATCCGGGTAGTTAATATTCCATTAACAAGTGCTATTGTGAAAAATAAAGCAAAAATAAGTATGTCTTCAGTTTTATCAATATGAAAAGTATAGTGGGGTGGAATAAAGAAGTAATTCCATATAAGGGCACTTAATGTAGAAGATAATAAAACAGGGCCAATTGCTAAAAAGGTTGATAAAAGAGAAACAACAAATAGCAGAATGTATGATACCAGATGATAATTCTGCGTATTTGCAAGGGGAGAACAAAGTAATGCCGTGCTACTAATGGTTATTACCGAAAACAAGAATTGGTTTTTTACAGACCTGAAAAAGTTGTAAAGTCTATGGTTTTTGTTTTTTTCTTGTCTCATTCTGTATTCTTAATATCTCCAAAAGTTTCGGCTGAATAATACCAAAACAGTATAAATTTCTAATCGTCCTGTTATCATTAAAATCGATAATATCACTTTTGCGATATCGGGCAAATGTGCAAAGTTGCTTGCCGGTCCAACGGTTCCGATACCAGGACCAATACCGGCCATACAAGTGGCAACAGAACTCGCTGCTGTTTCTATATCGATTCCAATAAGCAATAAAGTTACACTTCCAATGATAAATAATAAAATATACAAGAAAATAAAACTTAAAATTGTGTTGTTTGAATCGTCACTAACTGTTATACCGTTTAGTTTTAATGGTATAATTGCTTTGGGCTCAACCATTTTTTTGATCATTCGTGAAAAATTTTTGAACAATACAACGTGCCTTACCATTTTTATCCCCCCGGCCGTTGATCCGGTGCTACCTCCAAAAAACATTGCCAAAAATACAATAAACCAGGCATAATTTGGCCATAATAAATAATCGGCAGTGGCATACCCTGTACAGGTTAGAACGGATATTATTTGAAAAAAGCTTTCACGGAAAGCTGTTTCAAATGGTTTATTCATATTGAAGTAGAGCATCAATGTAATGATAAGTCCAATGATAAAAACGACACCCAGATAAAATTTGAACTCTTCATTTTTGTTTACTTGTTTGAACTTTTTCTTGAAAAGATGATAATGAATTACAAAGTTTGTGCCTGAAAGAAGCATAAAAATCATTACAACATACTGAATATATGGTGAATAACCACCTATGCTGGTGTTTTTAGGGGAGAAACCACCGGTTGCAATAGTGCCAAAGGCATGACATACGCTTTCAAAAAGATTCATATTTCCTAAAAGCAGGAGAATTACCTCACTAATTGTAAGAATAATATATATTAACAAAAGCCTGTGTCCTACAGATTTAATCTTAGGGCTTATTTTTTCTTGAAGCGATGATTCAAGCGTAAACAAATGATAGGCACCAATGTGTAACGATGGCATTATTATAATTACCAAAACGATAACCCCAATTCCACCAATCCAATGTGTTAAGCTCCTCCAAAATAATATTGATTTTGGCAACGATTCAATATCGGTTAATATGGAAGAACCTGTTGTAGTGAAACCTGAAACAGATTCGAAAAATGCATTAATAAACCCTGGTATGGCTCCGGATATTATATAAGGAATAGTACTGATTAAACTTATAAAGAGCCACGATAAGGTAACGGTTAAGTAAGCTTCCTTGCGTTGTATGGGCTCATCCGGTTGGTGGTTTTTGGAAAGTCGGAAAAACAAATAACCAATTAATGCACTGATGATTGCTGAAATATAGAACGGATATAGTTTTTCGGAATATACAAATGCGATTATGATACATACCAATAACGAAATTGAGATGATAAAAAGTATACGGCTTAATACCTGAAGAATAATTTTATAGTTGATGTTTCGTCTCATCTTGAGCCAGTTTGTTCCTTTATGTAACGCGTATTTTTATAATAAACAACATGCTACAAAGGAAAGGCACATTTAATTAAGACAATATAAATATTGACTTGATAGGTATAAAGATTTTATAAAGAAAACAACAGGCATTTTGTCAAACTTATGTCAAATGCAATTAAAGTGTATGTTTTGGTTTTACATACTTATTTCTTGTGTTTGTTTTTCAGATACTCATAGGTAGCCAATTGTGAGCGTACTGGAGGGAGATTATTTTCTACACGAATATTTTCCATATTCTGACCGATCTCACTGGCCTTCACGTTGTCTGATAATTGGATGTTTAGAATATCAATAATTTCCTTTTTCAGGTTTTTATCAAAAACCGGACAAATGCATTCAATGCGACGGTATAAATTACGTTTCATCCAATCGGCCGAACCAATAAAGACATTTTCCTTACCATCGTTATGAAAAACGAAAACCCGGGCATGTTCCAAAAAGCGGTCAACAATACGTATGATACGTATGTTTTTGCTGTATCGTTTTCCGGTTTTAAGTATGCATATTCCTCTTACAATTAAATCGATTTTTACGCCGGCTTCACTTGCACGATAAAGCATTTGTACCATGTTAGGGTCTTGCAGCCCATTCATTTTTAAAAGGATGTATGCATTTTTACCTTTTTTGGCGTTTTGAATTTCATTATTTATGAGTTTGCCAAATTTGGAAACTAAATTGAATCCGGGGACAAGCAGATGTTTAAATTTGATTTTCTCATCCTGGTTTTCAAGGTAGTTGTACATCGATTTTAAATCTGCAATGATGTCTTTATTGGCGGTAAAAATGCCATGGTCGCTATATAAACGCGCCGTTTTTTCATTAAAGTTTCCAGTACCAATGTAAGCTTGGTCAGCAGCATCAGGGTATTGTTGGTTGTCGCGAATAACCATGGCTACTTTAGCATGTACTTTTAACCCGGGGATGCTATAAAAAATCCGAATTCCGGCCTTGGTCATTTCAGCAGCATAGCGCAAGTTCATTTCTTCATCAAAACGAGCTTTCAGTTCAACAAATACTGTAACTTTTTTGCCATTTTCAGCAGCGTTCATCAGCGCGTTAACAACAGCCGAACGTTCAGCTACACGATACTGAGTTGTTTTTATCTCGGTAACTGTATCATCTTGTGCAGCTTGATCCAGAAACCGTAAAAAATAATCGTACGATTGATAAGGCACTGTAAGAAGATGATCCTTTTCGTTGATGACGTTTTTGATGAGGCTGTATTTTTCCAGTTCGGGAATTCGTAAGGGCGGTAATTTTTCATTTTCAAACTGTGGAGATAATGGATTCGGAAAACTAAAAAAGTCCCTGAAATTATGATACGATCCCCCCGGAATTACAATGTCATTCTCCAGCCAGAAAGTATCCTTTATGTATTTTAGTATTCGGTGTGGCATCTGCCTATCGAACAAAAAACGGTTGGGTTTGCCCAATGTGCGTGATGATGAGATGTTTTTGATGGCATCTATCAACTCTTCTTCATCATATTCATCATATTCGAAATCGGCATCACGGGTCAATTTTATTGTGTACCATTCCTCTACAGCATATCCCGGAAACAGTTTGGTTACATGTTTCATTATAACATCTTCGAGAAACATAATGAAGTGCTTCCCATCGTTGGGGGTGAGTTCAATAAACCGCGTGACATTATGGTCGGTTGGCAACTTTATAAGGCCGTACCGTTTTTGCTGACTTTTGGTTGGCTCATTTGCATG
>JAQIDF010000492.1 GCA_027858145.1 Prolixibacteraceae bacterium
AATATTCAGCAAGAACTCATAAAAGCCAAAGAAAAAGCCGAAGAATCGGATCGTATGAAGTCGTCGTACCTGGGCAATATGAGTCATAAAATACGTACGCCACTTAACACAATCGTTGGATTTGCCAACTTACTCACCGAAGAAGAACTTGATACTGAACAGAAGAACAACTTCATCAACATCATCCGAAGCGATACAGAGCAAGTGCTACACCTGATTGACGACATGATTAACCTGGCAAAAATCGATGCCAACCAGCTTGAAGTAGACAATAAAAAACAACACATAAACAAGATAATGAACAGTGTAGCTGATTATTATCTGACTAGTGAAAAAACTAATGAATTAAAGTTCTCAGTTAACAACATGCTGCCCGATGGCAAAGACATTATAAACACAGATGCATCACAACTTGAACAAGCAATCAGCAACTTATTGAATAATGCTTTTAAATTTACCAAAGAAGGCGAAGTTGAACTAGGTTATTTTGTGAACCCGGCAGATAACAAGCTGATAATATATGTAAAAGACACCGGAACAGGCATCCCAGATAATCAGAAAGACAAGATATTTAACCGTTTTCATCAGGTTGACCCAATGAGCAAAGGTACCGGACTTGGATTAACCATCACCGAATCGATTGTGAAAATGCTGGGTGGTAGAATCACTTTTGAATCGGAAGAAAACAAGGGATCGAAGTTTTTTATTGAATTGAAAATGAATTAAGGTTATAGTTTATTCATTTTTCACAATAGGTATTGAAAACAATTTTCTTGAAAACAAAGGCTGCATCAGAAATATCATTGATGCAGCCTTTTGTTTTGCATTAACATGCACACCTAAAATGTGTTTGCTTAGAAACTCGTTTTATTCTCTCTGAACAACTACTTTTTTATAATAGCGGCCTTGATCATTTTCGATGTGTAAGAAATATACACCATCGGGCACTTGATTGATATTTATGGTAACATCCTTTTGGTTATTCAATTTCAATTGATGAATTAACCGTCCAGTCATATCAAACATTTGTAATTTACCAATTGCCTGATCATTAGAAGCAACATTCAAATGATTATTTGCAGGAACAGGCCATACATTAAAAGTCTGTTCAGAGAGTTTGTTACTGCCTGTTGGCCTTTCAACATTAATGGTAACGGTTAATGTGTTGTCAGTTTCATCACTTTCAGCTACATCGTTAAAACAATCAACTATCATGGTTATTTCATGCTCACCCTCGCTCAGGTAACCAGCTTCAAAGTCATCGATATACTTATACGTTGTAAGATCAATACCTTCATCATCTTCAAAAGTAGTGAGAACGCTGTCAACATATATCCTGACACTGTAAGAGCCTGACTCTATTTCTCCCGTATTATCAAAAGCTCCATCAATATATACAAAATCATTAGTGGTGATTTTGTTCGCGTTGGTGGTTGTCCCTGCCATAGTTGATACAACCAGAGCTGCATCCCATCCCGAAGGCTGATACGGTGCCAGGTTAGGCATATACCGGGCAATCACCTCAAAGGTATCAATGTATACATTATTATTCTCATCAGTTTCGTATACTTCCTCCCATGCATCAATTTCAAAGCGGATTATGTGCTCGCCCGGATCAAACTGTCCCATATTATGACTGTCAACTGAATTGTAGAAATTTGATTCTAATCCTACTTCTTCATCCCAATCAATTGTATCGGTTTCATCAATGATAAAATAATTGTAGTGTATACCTGCGTCTCCTTCGCCATAATTGGCATAAGCAAAACTGGCATAGATATCTTCATCGTCATAAAACACTTCGCTTTTTGTAAAAGAGCCTTCTGTACTTGAAGGAACCACCGGTGCCTCCCACCCTTCGGGCGCATAAGGCTGCAAATCGGCCAAAGCTGTATTTGACGTAAGAATTTCAAATGTTTTTGTAAATTCATTATCACTCTCATCCGATTCACTAATATCATTTTCAGAATCTACAATCAATGTCATTGTATGTTCACCAGCATCAAGGGTTCCAATGCTAAAATCGAACAAGTAATTATAGACATCATATGGAGTATCAAACGTGATCGCCCAAAATTTAAAAAGAGCACCATCAATCAATAATTGTATTTCGTGCTCCCCGGCATCAGCGTTACCATTATTTATATAAGCAAAACTCACAAATATCTCTTCTTCATCCGTAATGACAGGGGTATCATCCCATGCTTCTTCTATTGTACTTATTAATAAAGGAGATGTCCAGTTTTGTTCTGATATTGCATGTGGTGTAAGGTTAGCCAGTTGTTGCCCGGAACCAATGGAATACGGTTCGTCGGCACTGGCCCAGCTCGATTTCATATCAAAATCGTCGGCGGCCACAATATAGTATTCTACGCCATTGGCAGATATTGATGTTGCAACCTGGACGCTATAAATATCGCCTGATGTGTTCTGCATATCAATTACTTTATATACCAGTTCGCCAGGGGTACGATAATAAAGTTTTGCCCAGGCTACCTTATTTGTATTATCTGTTATGGCTGCATCAAAAGTAAGCGTTTGTCCCGGATTATAACTTTCTGCCGGAGGTGTATGCACAATTACCGGCTTCTCATTAGGCAGTATTCCAATCTGGAAGGGGTTGCTGTTTGGGTTCACCTTAGGCAACGACGACGTGACACTTCCGTCAGAAGCTGTAATGTAATAGTCAACGCCTGGCCTTAAACTTACCGATGAAGGTATAGATGCACTCCAGTTATTACCCGAGGTATTGCTCATTTGTACAGATGAAAATTGAGTAGCATCGGTATGTTTATAATACAAAATCACTTCTGAAGCATATGGCTCTTGTTCATCGGTTACAATTACAGAGATATTAAAAGCTGTATTTTCAGGCCATCCTTGCGCTTCATAGTCAATTGTTGATTGCGAACGGGTAATTTGTGGTGCAGCACCGGGGATATAAGATCCGCTAACCGTTGTTTCAGATCCGCCTGTACTGCTAATATCAACTTCTACATCCCTTTCTACTCCATCGAATGTTGGGTTTGGTGAGCTATACGATAGCAAATAATTGTTGTTAACCGATGCTGAAATATCATTCAAAATATCGGTGAAAGGATCGGTGATGTCGTAGCTACGCCCGTTTGTTGCTGCTGAAATATCGTTTAAAGCAGCTGATTCACCGTTAGTCATGGCAAATAAGGTAACATAGTTGTTAACACATGCCATGGTTGCTTGTTCTTTTGTAGACCCTCCCTGATCAGGAGACTCATCTGTAAGAATGATAAATATTTTTTGTGACCCGGGTCTGAAGCTAAAACCTTGTGCTGATTGCACAATAGCATGATAACCAACCTCAACTGAACCGCTGGTAACATTTCGCAGCCAAACATCATTTTTAAAATAATCAACATTGCTCGTTAGCTGACCGTTATCTTCTAATATAGGATATCCACTTATGCTACTCTGACCAAACCGACATAAACCAAGGGCAAAATCGTTTCCTGATACAGCCAGTTGATTAACAAATTTCTCCATGTTATTCCGCACAGCATTTTGTTCGTCGTCAAAGCTCCCGCTATTATCAACCAGAAAAACAATATCAACCAATTTGGAGCCCGATGAAGAATTTGGAGCAACAACATTGTAATTACTGATTAAAGTGTTGTTTTCGTATATGGTAAAATTACTTTTAAGCAAATTGCTTACCCCCATACCGTCTTCAGAAAGCAGAATATTCATATAAATATAAGGGAAGTTTTGCGAGCTCAGGTTGTTCATTGTACCTGTTATACCTGCATTAGCACTTTTTAAACCTCTGGAATCGACCTGCCTCAATTCGTCACTTTCTGAAGCATATTTTGATTTATCAATGCTTATGTTTTTAACTTTCCAACCTTCACCAGAAAAACTTTCATCGCTCTTAAAACGAAACGCGACTCTGATCTGCTGTCCACTGTAATTGTCCAGATAAACAGAAGTGTTCCTCCATTCATTATCAGAAGAACCGGTACGAGAATCAACTATTTCCCAGTTTCTTCCATCATCAATTGAAACTTCAACATAACCTTTATCATAAGAATCTTCCATCGAGAATACTTCATCAAATGACAGCCGGATTTTTTCGTTTTTATTATAACTGATTTCAGGCAATTTTATCACAGGGCTTACTAATCGTGAATCGATATTAGGATAATAGCCTTCGTTCTGGCCAATAACAGCTTCACTTTCACCGGACTGGGTAAACACCCACTGTTCACCAACCTTCCAATTGTTATTAATATTGAAATCATCGACAATTGCATAATCAATGTGTGAAATATTATCTAAAGAACGGTTCTTTTCGGGGAAAAAACTGATAATCTCTTTAGGTTCATTATCATGTTTTTCTTGTGCCCACATAGTAAGTGGCAACAATAGAAGAAAGAGAGAAAAATATCGCATAAAAATTAAATTTAAATGTTGTGAAAAGGATTAATAACAAAACACAATTGAAAAATCAATGCTTTTTCTTGGGTTTAGATTTCAATTTCTTTGAATTCACTTTATCGTGATCTTTTACCGCGCTTTTTTCATTCTTCTGCGTGGCTTTTTCTTGTTCCAATTCCTGAGACTTCAACATGGTAATTTTTTCTTTTTTTACCTTTGTTGTATCAACCATTTTGTGTTCAGTCTGATCAGATTTCCTTTTTGTTTGTTTTTTCTGTTTTACAGGATCCTGGGAGAAAACTGCCAGACAAACAAACATTGTTGCAATAAAAATTGTGATTCGTTTCATATTACATATTTATCTGTTAATTATCACATATGAAAAGCAAAAATAAATTCATTCTATACAGCAAGATATTAAATATTAAAATGGAACACAACAGGTGTATAGTGAAAAAACTTTTTGAAATACAATTTAAACTTTTTACCCCAAAAAACTTTGAAATATCAAAATAATTATCTTTATTTGCAAAATAAAACAAAAAATAATGAACACATTTACTGTAAATACTTGGTGGTGGCAAATTCTTAATTTCGATATCGGAAGTTAGGCGCACTACCTATGTAATACAGAAAATAAAGATACATAAGGCTTGTCGGAACTTCCGACAAGCCTTTTTTTTTGCCCCCAACCGGCCTCCTCAAAGGGGAGGAGTAAGTGGAAGAAAAACAAGAAATATAGAACAAGAAATATAAAACACATGAAAACGAACACAAGAAGTACAAACCTTAGCTCCTCCCAGGGAGGGGGTGGGGAGGCCTCAATTAAAATCAACACCAAAACCACAAAACTGTCGGGCACAGTGGCCGACCTTGTTACACCGGTAAGCATTTACCTCAAAATGCGCGACACCTACCCCAACACCCTGCTGCTCGAAAGTAGCGACTACCACGGCTCAAGCAACAGTATGAGCTTTATCTGTTTCGACGAAATTGCGACCATTGAGGTAAACAACGGAACCATAACCCAAAACTTACCCGGTAGCGAACCTTGCACCGAAGAAGTGAACCGCAAAAACCAGGTGGCCGAAAGCCTAAATAACTTTTTGCATACCTTCGACGTTGACGAACTGAAAGACAAAGGCCTGGTAAATGGTTTGTGGGGCTATTCAGCATACGACTCCATTCAATATTTCGAAACCATTAAACTGCGCGAACGCGACCAAAACGAAGCAGAAATCCCTGAAATACGATATGCTTTCCACCGCTATGTTATTGCTATCAACCATTTCAACAACGACATTACGCTTATAGAAAACTTGTTGGAAAACGAAGAAAGTAATGCAACAGAAATTAGTGGCATTTTACTTAACCAAAACGTGGTAACCTTCCGTTTCAATACCGAAGAAGATGAAACATCAAACATTACCGATGAGGAATACATGGAAATGGTTGATGCAGGGAAAAACCACTGTTTCCGCGGCGATGTTTTCCAAATTGTACTATCACGCCGGTTTAAGCAACAATTTTCGGGCGACGAATTTAATGTGTACCGTGCTTTACGTCGCATAAACCCCTCGCCTTACCTTTTCTATTTCGATTATAGCAATTACAAAATTTTCGGTTCATCGCCCGAAGCCCAGCTCATTGTAAGTGGCAACAAAGCCACCATCAACCCTATTGCCGGAACATTTAAGCGTACCGGTAACGACGACAGCGACCGCCAACTGGCCATAGACCTGGCTGCTGATAAAAAGGAAAATGCCGAACATGTGATGCTGGTAGACCTGGCACGCAACGACCTGAGCCGCGACTCGGCAAACGTGAAAGTTGAAAAATACCGCGAAGTGCAATATTACTCACACGTATTGCATCTGGTATCGGAAGTAAGCGGAGAACTAAAGCCCGGAACCAACACCATAAAAGTATTTGGTGACACCTTCCCGGCCGGAACACTTTCGGGTGCCCCCAAATACAAAGCCATGGAAATTATCGACAAACTTGAAAATGTTGGCCGCTCATACTACGGTGGCGCCATCGGTTTTATTGGTTTTAACGGCGATATAAACCACGCCATCACAATCCGTACATTTCTGAGTAAAAACAATCATTTGATTTGCCAGGCCGGTGCCGGAATTGTTTCTGAATCGAACCGACAAAATGAGCTTCAGGAGGTGAACAACAAGCTGGGCGCCCTGAAAAAAGCCATTATCGAAGCCAAAAACATCAATGCCGAAATCAGCTTTTAAACTATAACAAAATAGAAAACAATTGTAAAGAAAATTCATGAATTTTCTCAACTGATATCATCGATAATGACAAACGAAATATTACCAATGACAACAACAGCAAAAATACTGGTTCTCGATAATTACGACTCGTTTACCTACAATCTGGTACACATGCTGAAAGAACTGGCACCACTGGCCACCATTGACGTGTACCGGAACGACAAAATCGACCTGAGCGAGATTGACAAATACGACAAAATCGTATTATCGCCGGGTCCGGGTATTCCCGACGAGGCAGGCATCCTGAAAGAACTTATTTCGACCTACGGTGCAAGCAAAAGTATATTTGGAGTATGCCTTGGATGCCAGGCCATAGCCGAAGTTTATGGCGGAAAAATTTACAACCTCAACAAAGTTTATCATGGTGTGGCAACCAGAATTAACATCACCGATAACAACGACCGCTCATTTCGCTGGTTAGAAGACACCATTGAAGTTGGACGCTACCACAGTTGGGTAATTGATAAAGATTCGCTGCCTGCCGGGCTTAGCGTATCGGCCTCCGACAACGAAGACCTCGTGATGGCCATTTATCACAACGAATACGACGTACGCGGGGTACAATTTCATCCCGAATCTATTTTAACCCCAAGCGGAAAACAAATAATGGCTAATTTTTTGACAAACCCCTAAAACACCCCCCTACCCCATAAAAAAAGGGGTGGGGGTGGGGGCAGGAAACTACCAAATTTGAAGGTTTAAGCAATTAATAAAAGATAAAAGCATATAAAATGAACGATAATAACAACAACACAGACCCAAAAAAGTTCACTTTAGGGGATTTAGGGGTTCAATCTCCCCCTTCAGGGGGGTTGGGGAGTGGCGTGATGAAGCCAATTTTAAACAAACTCATTCAGCATCGCACGCTTACCCGTGAGGATGCAAAAGAAATATTGAAAAACATTGCATCTGAAAAATACAACCAGTCGCAAATAACAGCTTTTATGGCAGTTTACATGATGCGCAGCATAACCCCCGAAGAGCTGGCCGGTTTTCGCGATGCATTGATTGAACTGTGTGTGCCGGTCGATTTATCCGACTTCCGCACCATTGACCTCTGTGGAACCGGTGGCGATGGCAAAGACACCTTTAACATCTCTACCTTATCGTCGCTGGTTGTAGCCGGCGCAGGGTACAAAGTGGCCAAACACGGTAACTACGGGGTTTCATCGGCATGTGGTTCAAGCAACGTGATGGACTATTTTGGTTACAAATTCACAAACGACCAGGACACACTGAAAAAACAAATGGACGATGCCGGATTTGTGTTTATGCACGCACCACTCTTCCACCCCGCCATGAAAGCCGTTGGCCCCATCAGGCGCGATCTGGGCATGAAAACTTTCTTCAACCTGATTGGCCCGCTGGTTAACCCATCGAACCCTCAGTGCCAAATGGCCGGCGTATTCGACCTCGAAACAGTGCGTTTATACAGCTACTTGTTCCAGCAAACCGGCAAGCATTTTTCGGTTATTTACTCGCTCGACGGCTACGATGAAATTTCGCTAACCGGTAAATTTAAAGTTGTATCGAATAAAGAAGACCTGTTGCTGAATCCCGAAAACTTAGGGCTTAACCAATGTAAACAAGAAGATTTACACGGGGGCGATACGGTTGAAGAAGCTGCCACGATTTTTAAAACCATACTCGAAAGCAAAGGCACCGAAGCACAAAACAACGCAGTATTTGCCAATGCAGGAATGGCTATCCACACCCTGCACCCCGAAAAAAGCATCGAACAATGCATCGAAGAAGCTAAAAGCTCACTTTTGGGAGGAAAAGCAGCAAAAGTATTACAGAAATTAGTAACCAGTCATTAGTAATTGGTCATTAGTAACATTTGAAACAAATGACTCAATGACAAATGACTATAACATGACAATATTAGACGAAATAAACGCACACAAAAAAACCGAAGTTGCCGCAGCTAAAGCCGCAGTTACAGTTTCTGAATTGATGAAACTTCCGGCTTATAACAAAGCAGTGCCTTCATTAAAGGAGTTTTTGCTCAATCCCGTTAAAAGCGGCATTATTGCCGAGCATAAGCGCAAGTCACCATCAAAAGGTATCATCAATGCCAATGTTCAACTTGAAGATGTAGTGAAGGGATACGAAAACGCAGGGGCATCGGCCATTTCGGTGTTAACCGACGAAAAATACTTTGGCGGCACACTGTCAGATTTGGAAACAACAAGCAAACTGGTAAACATTCCGGTACTGCGCAAAGATTTTATTGTTGATGAATACCAAATATACGAGGCAAAGGCATATGGGGCATCTGTGATTTTACTTATTGCAGCATCGCTCACAGCCGAAGAAGTAGAGTGTTTTGCCAAACTGGCACATCAACTGGGCATGGAGGTTTTGTTTGAAATTCATAACGAAGAAGAACTTTCAAAAATATCATCCTATGTTGATGTGGTTGGTGTGAACAATCGCGATTTAAAAACATTTAAAGTAGATACAAAGCGTTCAATTCAGTTATTAACAAAAATTCCGGTTAATTTTGTGCGTATATCCGAAAGCGGAATAAGCAACCCCAAAACTGTAAAAACACTAAAGAAAGAAGGGTTCCAGGGCTTTTTGATGGGTGAAAACTTTATGAAAGAAAAAGACCCTGCAAAAGCTTGCAAAATGTTTATTAGCTTAATACATTCGGATTGAGCAGTAAAAGTTCATTCATAATTAAGAATGGAATGCTGGAAGCTTTACGACCAGTCCCGAAGAGCAAAGCGATATCGGGAACTAATGACTGATGACTAATGACTCCTGATATAAACTATCGGGAACTAATGCTGGGAGCTTAAGCGACCAGTCCCGATCTTGCATCGGGAACTAATGACTATAGCATATGATTGATTACAAAAACATTATTCCGTGGGGACGTTCATATACCGAGTATGTGAACATGTTCCATTTGTCACCCGGCTTTTTATCGAAAAAAGTACTGGGATGTGGCGATGGCCCGGCTGCCTTTAACGCGATTGCCAACGCTTTTGGCGGCCATGTTGTATCGGCTGACCCGATTTTCAAGTTATCAAAAAAAGAAATTGAAGCGCAAATCAACAATTCATTTTCCGAGGTAATCAATCAAACCCGCGCCAATATGGAGCAATTTAACTGGGAACAGTTTGGCTCGCTCGAAGGGTTGGGGAAAATACGAATGAAATCGATGAAGCAATTTCTGAATGATTACGAAGAGGGAAAAGAGGAAGGACGCTACATTGAAGCAAGCCTGCCCGACCTGCCGTTCGATGATAATACGTTTGACATTGCTTTAAGCTCGCATTTTCTTTTACTGTATTCCGAACTTCTCGACCTGGATTTTCATCTCAGAGCTATCGACGAGATGCTCCGGATTAGCAAGGAGGTACGCATATTCCCGATTATCGACCTCAACTCGAAACTGTCGGAGCACATGCCATCAATTCTGGAGAAATACCCCGACCACGAGTTGCTAACAGTGAATTATGAATTTCAAAAAGGCGGAAACCAGATGTTAAAAATTAGTCATTAGTTTGATTAGTCATTGGTCATTAGTACTCGTCACTGATTACCTTAACGACTTAATGACTAAGAACTAATGACTTAATGACCAATGACTATGTTACTAAAAATATGCGGAATGGGCGATACAGCAATCATGCACCAACTGGCACAGTTGCCGGTTGACATGCTGGGGTTTATATTTTACCCGCGTTCGCCACGATATGTAAAAGGGAAAATTGAGCCTTCAGAAATTGCCCGGTTGCCGGAAAATATAAGCAAGGTTGGTGTTTTTGTAAACGAAGAGGAAGATGAAATTTTGGCCAATGCCAGAACCTATCATCTAGATACACTTCAATTGCATGGCAGCGAGAGTCCTGAAATGTGTAAATCCCTGAAAGAAAAAGGTTTTCAAATCATTAAAACTTTCAACCTCACACGACAAAACGACTTTGAGGCTTACGCCCCCTTTTGCGATTACTTTTTGTTCGACACCCCATCGGAACGCCATGGCGGTACCGGGGCGAAATTCGACTGGTCGTTGCTTA
>JAQIDF010000001.1 GCA_027858145.1 Prolixibacteraceae bacterium
CTTTTGCTTTTACCCATACGTATGGGGCATTAACGCCTCCATATACTTTATAGCCTGCTGCTTCAAGACTTTTACGCATGATGCGTGCATTCTCGAGGTAATAAGCGATAATGTCTTTAACTTCTTTCTTGCCTTCAGGTGTATAAGTAGCTGCCGCTGCTTTTTGTACCGGGTATGAAACACCGTTGAACTTGGTTGACTGGCGACGGTTCCATAATGTTTTTACCTTGTGTGCTTTTCCTTCGCTGTCAAAAGCTTTCAGCGTTTCAGGAATTACAGTAAATGCACAGCGGGTTCCGGTAAAACCGGCCGTTTTTGAAAAACTGCGGAATTCGATGGCACATTTTTCAGCACCTTCAATTTCGTAAATCGAACGAGGAATACCATCTTCTGTAATAAATGCCTGGTATGCTGCATCGTAAAGGATAATGCACTTGTTGTCGATGGCATAATCAACCCACTTTTTCAGCTCTGCTTTTGTTGCTACCGTTCCGGTTGGATTGTTCGGGTAACATAAGAAGATGAGATCAACGTTTTTCTTTGGTAATTCAGGAACGAAGTTGTTTTCTTCGTTGCAAGGCATGTAAACAATCCCTTTATAATAACCAACTTCGTTAATATTGCCTGTTTTGCCTGACATCACAGTTGTATCAACATATACAGGATAAACCGGGTCGGTTACTGCGATTACGTTGTCGTTGCCAAATATTTCCTGAATGTTACCGGTGTCGCATTTCGAACCGTCGGAAATAAAGATGTCGTCTTCAGTGATGCTGTTTACTCCGTTAGCTTTATAATCATTTTCAGCAATAGCTTCACGCAAGAAAGGGTAACCTTTTTCAGGGCCATAACCTTTAAAGGTTTCGGCTTTAGCCATCTCCTCAACTCCATCGTGGAAAGCTTTTACGATAGAAGGGGGCAAAGGTTGTGTTACATCGCCAATACCCATTTTAATTACTTTCTTGTCGGGGTTTGCATCAGTAAATTCTTTCACCCTGCGCCCGATTTCCGGGAATAAGTAACCTGCCTGTAGTTTCAGGTAATTCTCGTTAATTAAAGCCATATATATCTATTTATTTATTAATTTATTTCAACTCAGATTTGAGAAATGCAAAGGTACAAAAATATAATTGATGTTGATTAACTGATTGTTAAGCATTGATTGATAGAGGGAGACGGTTATCATTTAATTAAAAATAGATTTTTCACTACATTAGCCATCTGAAATAGAAATGCAAACATGAAACTACTCCATACATCTGACTGGCACCTTGGAAAGCGGCTTGAAAATTTCTCGCGTTACGATGAACAACTTGCCGTTTTAGAAGAAATTGGCACGGTTGCCGATCGCGAAAATGTTGATGCGATACTTATTGCAGGCGATTTATTCGACACGTTTAACCCGCCAACCGAAGCTGTTGAGCTTTTCTATCGTACGCTGAAAAAACTTTCGAAAAATGGTAGTCGGCCGGTTATTGCCATTGCCGGTAATCACGATTCACCCGACCGCATTGAATCGCCCGACCCGCTGGCTCGTGAGTGTGGGATAATTTTTGCCGGTTACCCAAATTCCAAAGTAATGCCTTTTGAGCTTGACTCGGGCTTAAAGGTTTTAAAAAGTATGGAGGGCTTTCTTGAGTTAAAATTGCCGGGTAATGATATACCGCTTCGACTTATTTATACTCCATATGCCAATGAGTTTAGACTAAAATCTTTTCTTGGTGAAGCGGATGAAGAAGATGAATTGCGAAATATCCTGGAACGTCGGTGGAATATGCTGGCCGGCAATTATTGTGATAAGGAAGGCGTAAATATTCTTGTCTCTCATCTTTTTGTGGCTCAAAAAGGCGAAAAGTTGCCGGAGGAACCCGATGATGAAAAGCCTATTCTTCATGTTGGAGGGGCTCAGGTTATCTATACCAGTAATATTCCAAAACAAATTCAATACACAGCGCTGGGGCATCTGCATCGGATGCACCGGGTAGGTGCGGACAATAATCCTGTGTTTTATAGCGGCAGCCCTCTTTCTTACAGTTTTGCTGAAGCCGGTCAGGATAAATATGTTTTGACAATTGATGTTGAGCCGGGAAAGGATGCTGTAATTGAATCCATTAGGTTGAAAGCCGGAAAACATTTGCTCAGAAATCGTGCTGTTGGCATGGACGAAGCCTTACAGTGGTTGTCCGAAAATCAGGATGCACTTGTTGAACTTACCCTTGTAACTGATACTTTTATTACGGCGAACGAGCGTAAACAATTGAATGCTGCACACCGGGGCATTATTTCAATTATTCCGGAAGTAACAAACAAGACGGTTGAAACGGGTAAAGAGCAAAAAAATATTAACCTGAATCGTAGTATGGAAGAATTGTTTGCCGACTATTTTAAACATGAACACGGACAAGAGCCCAATGAGGAAATATTAGAATTATTTAAGGAGGTTCTGGGGGATTAGTTTTCACATATTTCGGTTTGTTTAACTTTTCATATTGTAAATACACATCTTTTTGTTTACTTCAATAAACAAAAATTGCTATATTTGTTTATTAAAGTAAACAATTATGGATTCTGTATTTGAACGTTCAAGACAAAAAATAAGGTATGTATCTACTTCTTTTGTTCGTAGTATCGTAGATAAAGTAAACTGGGATGCACGATTAATTGGAATAAGGGGAGCGCGTGGGGTTGGTAAAACTACTTTAATGCTTCAGTATATAAAGCTTAACCTTCCTCGTGACCATTCAGTAATTTATGTTAGTCTGGATAATGTTTGGTTTGCTGAGTATAAGCTTTATGATTTTACAGACTTGTTTGTCAAGCAAGGTGGAAAATATCTTTTTCTTGATGAGGTACACAAATATCCAAACTGGTCGCAGGAAATTAAAAACATTTATGATGATTTTCCAGAGCTAAAAATAGTGTTTACTGGTTCTTCTTTACTTGAAATATTAAATGCACGAGCTGATTTAAGTCGTAGGGCTATTGTATATGAAATGCAAGGATTTTCTTTTCGTGAATATTTAAACAGAAACCTTAAAACCAATTTTCCTATTGTATCTGTAAATGAAATCTTGACAGACCATAATCAATTGTCAGATAATATTTTATCACAAATTAAGGTGTTTGAACATTTTCGTGGGTATTTGCAACACGGGTATTATCCTTTTTATAATGAAACACCGGGTCTTTACTTTCATCGGGTAAATGAAGTAATTAACATGACAATGGAAGTAGAGCTTCCATTACTTAGGGCCGTTGATGTGGCTTTTGTCCCGAGAGTGAAACAATTGTTGCAGATTATTTCTGAATCAGCCCCCTTTGTCCCAAATATAACTAAGCTGAGTGAGCGAATTGGGATTACACGTAAATCACTGTTGGTGTATCTTTATGCTCTTGAAGAAAGTCATCTCACAATTCACCTGGATAAAGATGTTTCCGGAATCAGTAAGTTACAAAAGCCTCAACGTATTTTTCTCGAAAATACTAACCTGATGTTCGCGTTATCGGATGATAACGTTCAATCAGGCAATATAAGAGAGACTTTTTTCGCGAATCAGTTAAAAGAATCACATCTTGTACAATATGCTCCTAAAGGTGATTTTTTGATTGATAGGAAATATACTTTTGAAATTGGAGGTTCGAATAAAGGAAAAAAACAGATTAGCGGTCTTTCAGATGCCTTTATAGTAGCCGACGATATTGAGTTTGGCTTCAAAAACAAAATTCCATTATGGCTTTTTGGGTTTCTTTACTAAGTCAATATTAAAAATCATATTAAAATTCTAATAAAAATATTTTTTGGGGGGGGTAAAAATAATTATTATATTTGATGTTGATTATAATACCTAAACCTCTCTATAATGAAACTGAAACACTACTACATTCCGCTACAAAACTGCAAATACAGGAGTTCCTGTATAATTTCAAATATTAACCCTATAAAATATTTATTGCCTATGGAATGAAACCTGTTTGATTAATTAAAACAAC
>JAQIDF010000015.1 GCA_027858145.1 Prolixibacteraceae bacterium
ACTCATTACAAAACTATGAAAAAATCTAACAATTCTAAGTTTTTAGGGGAGAGGTATGCCCTAAAATCAAAAATCGGCCTCATTATGAAACTTACCATTTTTCTACTTGTAGTTTCTCTAACACAGACTTTTGCCATCCAGTCATATTCGCAGGCAACAAAACTCTCTCTTGAGATGCGGTCATCTTCGGTAAGAGATGTGCTCGACGAAATTGAGTCGGGTTCAGAATTTTACTTTCTGTATAGTAGCAATGTAGTTGATGTTGACCGTGTTGTTGATATCACATGCGAAGATCAGTCAATTCAGACTGTTTTAGGCGATTTGTTTGAAGATTCTGATGTTCAGTACGATGTTTACGAACGTCAAATTGTGCTTTCAAGAAAAGCAAGCCAGGAAAAATCGCTCCAAAGTGAGCATGATGTTTCAGGCATGGTAGTAAACTCACAGGGAGAGCCTATGCCGGGTTTAACTGTAGTGCTTAAAGGCACGTCAAAAGGCGTGATAACCAACAACGATGGTTCGTACACATTAACTGATCTGCCTGATAACGGAACCCTTGTGTTCTCATTTATTGGAATGCGTAGGCAGGAAGTTGATATTAATGGCAATCGGCAAATTAATGTTACCATGGAGGAAGACATTATTGGCCTTGACGAAATAGTTGCAGTAGGTTATGGGGTGCAAAAGAAGAGCGATGTTACAGGAGCCATGGTAAGTGTTAGTTCAGAAGAATTGACCTCACGCCCTGTGACCAATGCATTGGAAGCATTGCAGGGTAAGGCTGCCGGTGTTGATATTACTTCTAACGAACGTCCGGGAGAAATAGGTACAATTCGTATACGTGGCGTTCGATCATTAACAGCCACCAGTGAACCATTATACGTTGTAGATGGTGTGCCACTTATGTCAGCCAGCTCAATTGAAACCATGAATCCCCGCGACTTTGAGTCAATCGATATTCTTAAAGATGCTTCAGCCACGGCTATTTATGGTTCTAGAGGTGCTAACGGTGTTATTCTTATTACTACAAAAAAAGGAAAAAGTGGTACTATTTCCCTGAACTATTCGGGAACCATGACCATGGAAAACATTGTTGATAAGGCGCCTATGATGAATGCCGGAGAATATCTGACATGGCGGCGATGGGCATGGTATAATGCCGATCCGGGAGCTTACCCAAGGGGTGATCAGCCAACTGTTGAAAACGACCGTAAGATTTTTTATGCCAATGCCGATCCGGCTACCTGGAATAACGTTGAAAAAGGATGGTCGGGTAGTTCATGGGACGGCTCCAACGTTGAATCAACTGATTGGACTGACTATGTTACCCAAACGGCTCTTATACACGATCATACAATAAGTGCCAGCGGGGGCACCGATAAAATAAATGTTTATGCTTCATTTGGATATCTTGACCAAGAGGGTACACAAACAGGTCAGTGGTATGACCGCTATACCTCAAAGCTCAGCATTACAATTAATCCTGTTAAATGGTTCGAATTGGGAGCTACATTTAATGCTTCATGGAGTGAGCAGGATTATGGGTTTTCCACACTCGGGGCTTCATCTTCTTCAGGTCCGAACAGCATATATAGTGCAGCGGCCCGGATTTATCAGTATGCAGTGCCTTATAACGAAGATGGATCATTGAACGAAACACCGGGGGGTGATGGTAATGTGCTTACCATTATAAACGAATGGGACTATTCAACTCAACAGCGACAAACACTACGTGCACTTGGTAGTTTTCATGCAACAGTTGATTTTGGTAACATTTCGTCTGCATTGAGTGGTTTGAAATACCGGGTGAATTTTGGCCCTGATTTTCGTCACTGGCGCGAAGGTGTTTATATCGACGGACAATCGGTTAACCGATTGGGGGGCGATTCATATTCCCGCTTGAAAAACCGGAGAGACTTCTCATGGACCATTGATAACATGTTAACTTACGACAAAGAATTCGGTGATCATTCAGTTGGTTTAACCTTACTTCAAACAGCTTCTCAATGGAATTACGAAGAAAGCTCTATGTCGGCCAAAAATATTGCAAAGGACAGTTATATGTGGAATGCTATGGGGACAGTTGATGTAACAAATCCTGATAATGCAGCAAGCATGGGATCGTATGTTTCCGATCGTCAACTGGCTTCGTATATGGCACGTGTTAATTATGCTTTCCAGAATAAATATCTTGTTACATTATCAGGCAGGTACGATGGAGCATCACAGTTAGCTGAAGGCCACAAATGGTCGTTTTTCCCATCAGCAGCACTGGGTTGGCGCATCGATCAGGAACAATTTATGGATGATGTTTCAGTAATCGATCAACTTAAACTCAGAATGGGAGTGGGTACAACCGGTAATGCAGGGGTAGAACCTTATGCTACCAAAGGGGGCGTACAGTCATTCATGGTGCCTTTTGGAGGAACAAACTTACAGGCTTATGCTACAAACGAGCCAAACTATACCAGTACACAAATCGAAATGGCTAATCCATACCTGGGATGGGAGATGACAACCCAATACAACTTAGGATTTGATTTTAGTTTGTTTAGGGGGCGCCTGGGTGGTGCACTTGATGTGTATCGTTCAAATACAACCGATTTGCTGATGGATATGTCAATATCGCCAATTACCGGCTATGAGTCAACTTATGCCAATGTAGGGGAAACTAAAAACCAGGGGGTGGATTTGACATTGAATTCTATAAATGTAAAAACGAATAATTTCTCATGGTCAACAACCATCAATACCGCATGGCAAAAAGATGAAATCATAACACTGGCTTACGGTGAGCAGGATATGGTTGATAACAATTGGTTTATCGGACAGTCAATTGGTGTTTTCTATAATGTGCAAAACGAAGGATTATGGCAGGAGTCAGATGCAGCGGAGATGGAGAAATTCAATGCCAATGGCCATAATTTTGAAGCTGGGAAAGTAAGACCTGTAGATATAAATAGTGATTATAAAATTGATGCCGAAGACCGTGTAATTCTTGGGAACACATCACCAAGATGGACATTAGGCATGACCAATACATTTAATATTAGCAATTTTGAGTTGTCGTTTATGGTATACGGACGCTTCGGATATATGATAGACACCGGGGGCGAAGGGCAGATTGGCCGGTATAATCAGCGTTCAATTGATTACTGGACTCCTGAAAACACCGATTCAGAATGGCAAAAGCCAATTTATAATGAAGCAGGAGGCGATGCTTACTCAGGCCTTTTGGGGTATCGCGATGCTTCATTCATGAAACTAAGAAATATCTCATTAGGATATAAAGTGCCTGCATCTTTCGCAAGCAGGTATAATATTAAAAACCTGAAGGTATATGTTCAGGCTAAAAACATTGGAACACTTTATTCTACGGTTGATTGGCTTGATCTCGATCTTGGAGGATCAACCTTTAACCGTGGTTTTGTATTTGGTGTAAATATTGGTTTCTAAACATAATCTGACTTAACACTTAAATTAAAAATTTTATGAATAAGATAAAAAACATCATATATACAATGCTTGCTACTGTAGTTGTTGCAGGCTTTACATCATGCGGCGATGAGTTCTTAACCGAAGAATATACCACCGCATATAGCACTGAACATTTTGAAACAGAAGAGGGTTTAAATAACCTTGCTGTTGCGCTTTACGCTAATATCCGCTATCATTTTGCATACGAATGGGCTTACGGTACAACCAATTACGGTACAGATGAGTTTTCGATGGGGACCGATTTTACCAGTGAAATGTGGAACACTTACGATTCGCGGTTGGCTCCTTATGTTACCAATTCGGCTAACAAGAACTTTCCATCACCCGAACACCTTTGGAACCAGATGTACTATGGGATCAATTCGGCCAATATAATTATTCAAAATCAGGATGTGTTTATCGATCAGGATTTGAAAGATAAATGTTTAGGTGAAGCGTATTATCTCCGTGGATATAACTACCTGAGACTTGTTTCTCAATATGGTGGGGTAGTACTGCAATTAAAGCCTGCCGATGGTGTGGTGCGAAACTTTACACGTTCATCAGCAGAAGAGTGCGTTGCAAGCATCGTTTCGGATCTTGAAAAAGCTTATGAATTACTTCCGGAAAATGAGTGGAGAGGCGAAGGAACCTGGACTAAGCCAGCAGCAGCTCATTTCTTAGCAAAAACGTTGCTATTTCGCGTTTCAGAACGAAATGACAATTGGAATGCATCGTACAAAGATGCAGACCTTAACCGGATTATAACATTGGCTGATTACGTAATAGCTGAGCGTCCGCTTGCAGGCACTTATCAGTCTGTATTTGCCGAATGGGATGGTATTGATTGTGCTGCCGAGGCGAATTCAGAAATTCTTATGGCTGCTCAGTTTAACCAAAATGCCACCGGTGGTGCTAACGGGCGTTTTGGTAACCGTACGTACTGTTATTTCCCGGCCCAGTATTCAAATATGGGGTATATGACCCGTAAAGGGGCAGTAAGTCTCGATTTCCAACGTTGCCGGCCTACGGAATATGGAGTTAACGTTTTCGATGTAGAAAATGATTCGAGGTTCTGGAAATCATTTAAAACAATGTATAATGTAAATAAAGCATCGGCCGATAACGAGTATGGTATTGAAAACGGAGATCTTTCAATTATTTACATTGTTAACAGTAAAGATGATGACCGTTTTGATGTTGATGGTTTTGGGCCTTCATCATTTTCTTATGTTGATGAAAGGGGATCAGGAAAAGTGGTACCACATGCTTTCATTACCTATGACAAAGATGGCAATTGGGTGCAGCAAAACTGGGGAAACAACCGTTATTTGACGTTGTCGAAATATGAAGACGGAACTATTATTCCTAAGAGTACACAGAGTGCACGCGATGGGGTTCTGGCACGTACGGCCGAAACTTATCTGATTAAATCTGAAGCACTGGTTCGTCAGGGCAATTACCAGCAGGCAATTGATGTGATTAACGTATTGCGGCGTCGTGCCGAATGGGCCGGTGGTGAAGACCGTTCCTTTTATCAGGATGGATGTCAGGCAGCTGCCGATTCTGATGATCCTGCATCTGGTTACAGCAGTCGTAACTCATACTACGAATCAACCAACATCGAAGAAACAACCGCTGCGTCTGAACTTGAAATTGGCAGTTATACAAATCTTCCCGAAGTAGATGAAAATATCTTTGAGGCACTTAATGTAAGCGGTGAATTTGAACGCATGTTACATTTTATATTAAACGAACGTTCACGTGAGTTGTATGGAGAATTTTTGCGTTGGGAAGACCTTTCACGTACAAAAACTCTGGTAATGCGTTCTAAGGCTTTCAATGCTGAAGCTGCCGGTAATATAGATGAACACCATGAGCTTCGTCCAATTCCGCAGTCGTTTATTGATGGGCTCCTGAATGAGAATGGAACAAACCTTTCACAAGAAGAACTGGAAGAAATGCAAAACCCCGGCTATTAGTTAGGTTTATAGGATTAATATTTGAGTATTAAAAAGTGACCGGATTTATTTCTGGTCACTTTTTAATAAAACAGATGCCTAAAATGCAATTTGTAG
>JAQIDF010000016.1 GCA_027858145.1 Prolixibacteraceae bacterium
GTCATTAGATGAATACAACTCACTACGTGCAACACAGCATGAGTTATCATCAAAAACAAATGAGGAACGTCTTGATTCCGCAATAAAAAAATTAAACAACGGCTCATCA
Source organism: Prolixibacteraceae bacterium (assembly GCA_027858145.1). Classification (GTDB taxonomy): domain Bacteria; phylum Bacteroidota; class Bacteroidia; order Bacteroidales; family Prolixibacteraceae; genus Roseimarinus. The sequence goes on from JAQIDF010000016.1 coordinate 110, forward strand.
TTTGAAAAAGACTTAGAAGAATTATGAGGTATGTTTCTCAATAAAAAGCCCGGTAATTTAAGATTTACCGGGCTTTTTATTTATCATGCTTTTATGTTTCAAATATTATTCTTCATTTATCAACCGGACTGTTTCATTAGCAATAACAAACTCTTCGTCGGTTTGTACAATCATTACTTCAACCTTTGAGCAATCGGCACAAATTGATGTGTCGCAGCTGCGAAGCCCTTTATTTTTTTCTTTATCGATAGTTATACCCAGAAAATCGAGGTCAGTAAGGCACAATTCCCTAACCTTCCAGTTGTTTTCTCCAATTCCACCGGTAAATACCACCAGATCGAGGCCGTTCAGCTCGGCAGCATAAGCACCAATATAATGTTTGACACGGTGGGCATAAACCTTCAATGCCCGCTCAGCATCTTTATTACCATCCATCATAGCATCGGCAAGGTCGCGCATGTCTGATGAAAAACCATCGGAAAGCCCATACATACCACTTTTCTTATTGAGCATGGTCACAACTTCATTGAGTGACATTTCTTCCTTCTTCATCAGGTACTCGATAATTCCGGGATCAACCACCCCGCTGCGGGTGCCCATAACCAATCCATAATTGGGCGTAAAGCCCATTGATGTTTCAACCGATTCACCATTTTTTATAGCCGTTATCGAAGCTCCATTACCCAAATGGCAGGTAACAATTTTTTTATTTTTAATATCCCATCCCAGTTGTTCGCAAGCTTTGTTGGCCACAAACTGGTGACTTGTTCCGTGAAAACCATATCTACGGATGTGATACTTTTTGTAAAGCTTATACGGAATGCCATAAAGGTAAGCCTTTTCGGGCATGGTTTGATGAAAAGCCGTATCAAAAACCCCAACCTGTGGTTTTCCGGGCAGTAGGCGCTCCATTGCCTCAATTCCCTGTATATTCGCGGGATTATGCAATGGTGCCAGGTCAATCAATTCAGTCATTTTGGCTTTCACCTCATCATTAACAATAACGCTGTCCGTAAAATTCTCGCCTCCATGTACCAGTCGATGTCCAACGGCATCAATCTCTTCGTATGAATTTATAACGTCATGCCTTTTATCAGTCAGAAGCTTTAAAATCATGTCGATACCGGCAATATGGTCTTCGATTTCTGTTTCAATTTCGATTTTATCCTTTCCTTCTACTTTTTGCTCAATATTACTGCCTGCATTGCCTATACGGTCAACCTGTCCTTTTGCCAATACTTCATGGCCATTGTTGATATTAAATAACTGATATTTGATTGATGAACTTCCACAATTCAAGACTAAGATATTCATAAAAATTTGGTCATTTGTAATTTGACATTCATGATTATTTCCTTAAAAATCGGCCAGAAACCTATGGATAATAACTATTCATCAACAATTTTCTGTGTATCCTTGGCAATCATAAGCTCTTCGTCGGTTGGCACAACCATTATTTTTACTCTTGAGTTATCAGTGCTTATTACTGCCTCTTTACCACGTTGATCTTTGTTTTTTGATTTATCAAGATCGAAGCCAAGCCAGTTGAGTTCGCTGCAAATACCTTCGCGGGTAATATCGGCATTTTCACCTATTCCTCCGGTAAACACCAGTATATCACAACCATTCATGGCTGCTGTGTACGAACCTATATATTTTTTTACCCGATAATCGTACATTTTCATAGCTAATTGTGCCTTCTCATTACCTTTTTCAGCAGCCTCTTCAATATCACGGGCATCAGATGAAATATTAGTTATCCCCAACATTCCACTGTGTTTATTGAACAATGTAGAAGCAGATTGCAGTCCGATATTTTCTTTCTCCATTAAATAAAGTACTACACCTATATCCAAATCACCGGCACGGGTTCCCATCAGCAAACCTTCAATTGGTGTAAATCCCATAGAAGTATCTACAGACTTTCCCTTATCAATAGCAGCTACTGATGCACCGTTTCCCAGGTGACAGGTAATAATTTTCTGTGATTTATATTCAACGCCAAGAATATCACAAGCACGTTGACTTACATAGCGATGGCTGGTACCGTGAAATCCGTAACGACGTATGCCGTATTTTTCATATAAACTATAAGGCACCCCATACATATATGCATGCTTGGGCATTGTTTGATGAAACGCCGTATCAAACACACCAATCTGTTTAATATCGGGCATCAATTCTGTAATTGCCTCTATACCCTTAATATTGGGAGGATTGTGCAATGGTGCCAATTCAATACATCGCTCCAGTTCACTAATAATTTCGTTAGTTATAAGTACGCTACCACTAAAACTTTCGCCACCATGAACAACACGATGTCCAACAGCAGTAATTTCGCTCAATTCATTAATACAGCCATGCTTTTTACTGGTAAGAACACCCAAAACATATTCAATACCAATTTTATGATCCACTATTTCACCCTCAAATATTACTTTTTCGCCATTCGCTTTATTCAGTTTCAATTGAGAACCGTTAAGTCCGATTTTTTCAACCAAACCTTTGGCCATCACCTCATGGTTATCCATGTTGAAAAATTGGAATTTGATGGATGAGCTGCCACAATTCAATACTAATATCTTCATTTCTATTTTTCTTCAGTAAAACAATTCAGTCTAAAACATTACGAAAATCAGTTTCATATTTACCCATTTATTTTTTCACCATTTTCATCGTAAGTATAAAACCCTTTTCCTGAGCTCAAACCGTAATTATGCTGACGCAACAAGCGTTTAATCATCGGGTTGGTTTTATAGCGGGTATCGCCATATTTGTGAAAAAGTTTTTCAATCCATCGCGTATCTCGATCGTGCTCCATCACATCGGCTATTGTAAATGGGCCTAAACGCATGCCATATCCGGTTATCATCAGTTGTTCTATATCATTCTGACTGCCAACTCCTTCCAAAAGCATCTCACACGCTTCG
>JAQIDF010000047.1 GCA_027858145.1 Prolixibacteraceae bacterium
CAAGGACTTGAAACATTATCGTTGCGTGTACAACGTACCGTTGATAATGCTCTTGAATTAGCAAAATGGCTAGAAGCACATCCGGCAGTAGAAGCAGTGAATTATGCTGGACTCGAAAGCAGCAAGTACCATCAACTAGCCAAAAAATACCTAAAAAACGGTTTTGGCGGTGTCCTTACATTCAGGCTTAAAGCCGGAAAAGAAGCAGCATCGAAGCTGGTTGATAATGTTGAGCTTATCAGCCACCTGGCCAATGTGGGCGATGCAAAATCACTCATCATCCATCCGGCCTCAACTACCCACCAACAACTAAGCGAGACCGAACAACTGGCCGCAGGCGTACTGCCCGATCAGCTACGCCTGTCAGTTGGCATTGAGCATATCGACGATATTAAAGCCGACCTGCAACAAACTTTTGATAAAATAATAAGTCAGTAGTCATTAGTCATTGAGTCATTGGTTCAGGATTACTAATGACTCAATGACTGTTAACTAATTCCTAATTTATTACTTTTGTAATAAATTTTAACTAAATAATATGCCCGTAACCATACCACATAAGCTCCCGGCAATTAAAGCACTCGAAGAAGAGAACATTTTTGTGATGGACGAAGCCCGTGCCATGCATCAGGATATACGTCCCCTGCGCATTGCTGTTCTTAATTTGATGCCGGTAAAGATTACAACCGAAACCGATTTAATTCGGCTCCTGTCGAACACTCCTTTACAACTTAAACTTGACTTGATAAAGGTAATGGCACATACGCCCAAAAATACGCCGGCCGAACACATGGAGATGTTTTATTCGGACTTTGAACATATAAAAAATAATAAATACGATGGGCTAATTGTTACCGGGGCTCCGGTTGAACTTCTTGATTTTGAAGATGTAAATTACTGGGAGGAAATGAGAACCATTTTTGAATGGGCAGAACACAATGTACAGTCATCGTTATTTATTTGTTGGGCCTCGATGGCTGCCTTGTATCATTATTATGGAATCCCAAAATATCCGTTACCTCAAAAGAAATTCGGCGTATTTCATCATACTGTCAAGTATCCAAAGCTACCAATGTTTAGGGGCTTCGACGATGAGTTTCACATGCCGCACTCACGACATTCAGAAATCCGGGCAGAGGATGTTGAAAAAATCCCCGGCTTAGAAGTAATTGCAGAATCGGACGAAGCCGGAGTTGGTATTATTCAGGAAGAGAGTGGCCGAAAACTTTATGTCACAGGACACTTCGAATATTCAACCTACAACCTCGATGACGAATACAAGCGTGATTTAGCAAAAGGAATGGATACTGATGTTCCGAAACATTATTACAAAAAAAACAACCCTGAAAAAAACCCGGTTGTGCGCTGGCGGGGCCATGCCAACCTGTTTTTTCAAAATTGGCTGAACTATCATGTTTATCAGCAAACACCATTCGATATTGACGATATAAAATAGAAAAAGAAGCGCTCAAAATGGCGCTTCTTTTTCTATTTGCATGTTCAATTTAAGCAATCTACATGCCTAATATGACCTCCTATTCCCCGGTTGCATCACAAACTCCATCACCATCGCCATTACCTTGTTGTCCCTGTGATTGATTTCCTTGTTTGCCGTTGCCCTGACCTTTTTGACCTTCTCCGCGATAACCATTGCCGCTTTGCTCTCCATTACCTGTATTTCGATATTGACCATTTCCGTTACCTGAACCAGCTGTAGCTGCAGCTACAATAGTCTCGTATTCTTCGGCCGATAACAATTGAGGCACATAATCCACGGCCAGTGATGATAGTGAATTGGTAAATGCTTTCAGGTGATTATACGAACCACTAAGCAAGTTGGCATATACCGTTTCAATGTCAATGTTCGTTGTACCATCAATCAACTCCTGCAAGTCAAGTATGTCAGTTTCTTCGATAAGTGCTCCAACAGCAAGGGCCGCTTCAACTGATTCTTCGCCGCTTGTGATCAACTCATCGTACAGAGCCTGCAATTCCGGGCTGTTATAACTACCTTCTACTCCGGTTGCCGGATCAGCAATACCAAAATGATCCAATAAAGCTAAAACAGCTTCAGCATGTTTACTTTCGCTGCTCGCAATACGTGTAAAAACAGTTGTTCCATACATTTCGTAGAAATAAACATAAACATCGTGCGCTACAAGTTCTTCCTCTCTCATCAATTTCAGACCATCGATGTCTGCATCAGTTAAATCGTCAATTGAAGTAGTAAAAGTACAATCTTCACATTCGCCGTCAATAGTCATACTTTTTTCTACCGATGAAACGAGTGCTTCGTCTAATACTTCATCGTTATTACATGATGTAAAAGCTAAAACTAAAATTGCGGCTGAAATAAATAATAATGTTTTCATGATTTTATAAATTTAATGTTTCACATATATTGAATTGTATATATGAACCGTTTCATCAACAAAGAACCCTACCTTTTCTTTTGCTTTTTTTATATTTGCATCTATGCAACCCGAAACAAAGAAAGCCTTAAGCAAGTGTATGGCCTTGTGCAGTAAAAGCGAAAAGTGCATTGCCGACATCCGTAAAAAGCTATTAAACTGGCAATTACCCGATGACGAAACACAAATAATTATCGACACCTTAATCGATGAAAAATTTATTGATGAGCAACGTTT
>JAQIDF010000093.1 GCA_027858145.1 Prolixibacteraceae bacterium
AGCCCTTACACTTCTTCAAAATCTCCTCATATAGCGGTGCTATTATCGTCAATTTTGAATCGTTTAAGAACTCAATACATTAAAAACATCTTCCAAAAACAAAATTTAAACAGTTTCTGAAGGAAATTGGCAATAAACCAAGACATAAGGGTTAATTATAAAAAACGGTTATATGTTTTCTCTTATATCTTAATTCTTTTGTCTTAATACTATATCTTAAAATTATGAAATCAAAAGAAGAAATAGTAAATAATTGGTTACCTCGTTATTCCGGTCAAAAGATAGAAAATTTTGGCAAGTACATACTACTTACTAATTTTCAGAATTATGTTGAAATGTTTGCCAAAAGATTTAATGTTCCGGTTGTTGGCGAAGAGCGTAACATGCCCAACGCAACGGCTGAAAGTATAACCATTATCAATTTTGGCATGGGAAGCCCGAATGCTGGTACAATTATGGATTTGTTAAGTGCTATAAATCCAGAAGCTGTGTTATTTTTAGGCAAATGCGGAGGTTTAAAAATGAAAAATAAATTGGGAGACCTCATCCTGCCCATTGCAGCCATCAGGCACGAAGGAACATCAAACGATTACCTTCCCCCCGAAATACCAGCCCTACCAGCCTTTAATCTGCAACGTGCTGTTTCAACATCAATTCGTGATTTTGGGCGCGACTATTACACCGGGGTAGTTTTCACAACCAATAAGCGCGTTTGGGAATACGACGAGCATTTTAAAGAGTACCTTCGCCAAACCCGAGCAATGGCAATAGATATGGAAACAGCCACGATATTTGTTGCCGGTTTTTCCAATAAAATACCAACCGGTGCCTTATTACTTGTGTCTGATCAACCCATGATTTCTTCGGGTGTAAAAACGGAAACAAGCGATGAGAATGTAACCAAAAAATTTGTTTCCGACCACCTTGAAATCGGCATTAAAGCCATGAAAATTATTCGAGACAACGGCCGCTCAGTAAAACACCTTAAATTTTAAATCATTTAATCAAGATTATATTCCTTTATGGATTACAACAAAATACTTGAAAATCTTAAAAAGAAAATTTATCACCCGATTTATGTTTTAATGGGCGATGAACCCTACTTTATAGATAAAATTAGCGACTATATTGTCCATAACGTTCTGGATGAAGGCGAAAGAAGCTTCAACCAAACCATACTATACGGAAAAGATACCTCGGCCGACACCATACTGACAGTGGCCAAACGTTTTCCGATGATGGCAGCCCAACAGGTGGTTATTGTAAAAGAAGCACAGAACCTGAAAAGTCTGGAAGATGAATTGCTGCCTTATGTTCAAAATCCGCTTTCTTCAACTATTCTGGTTATTTGCTACAAATATAAATCCATCGATAAGCGTAAAAAATTCTACAAAGAAGCCTCCAAGCTAGGAGTAATTTTTGAATCAAAAAAAATTTACGAAAACCAGCTTGCCCCGTGGATTCAAAATTACTGCAAATCGAAAAATTATCAAATACAACCAGCTGCAGTGGCAATGCTGGCCGATTACCTGGGCACCGAAATCAGCAAAGTGGCCAATGAACTTGACAAACTGATGATTCTTTTGTCAAAAGGTTCAACAATTACCCCTGACGATATAGAAAAAAACATTGGCATCAGTAAGGATTTTAATGTTTTTGAGCTTCAAAATGCACTGGGAACACGTGATGTATTAAAAGCCAACCGTATTATCAATCATTTTGGAGCAAACCCAAACCAAAATCCGATTCAAAAAACCACTGCAACGCTTTATTCATACTTCAGCCGCTTACTGAAAATGCAACTGGCAAAAGATAAATCAAAAGACAACCTGATTAAAATACTGGGCATCCACCCTTTCTTCTTTAATGAATATCTGAAAGCCTCACGTAATTTCCCCACCGCTAAAGTTGTTGAAGTAATTTCAATTTTACGGGAATACGATATGAAATCAAAAGGAATTGGAAACGTATCATCATCGCAAGCCGATTTGCAACGCGAGATGGTCTATAAAATACTACATTAATATGTCGCTGATCATTGTTCTTATTACCATCGGAGTTTCGGTTTACGCATTTTATAACCAACACATCGTTCACCGCCTCAGCCTTCAACCTCATCGCATAACCGAACAAAAGGAATATTACCGTATACTTACTCACGGACTTGTCCATGCCGACTGGGCACATCTGTTAATTAACATGTATGTGCTTTACATGTTTGGGAAAATGAGTGAAACATATTTTGCTTATTTTTTTGAAATGAGTTCCAGCGTACTCTTTGTGCTGTTTTACATTGCCGCCCTTGTGGTTACAGGTGTTTTATCGGTTATAAAACACAAAAAGATGCCGGGTTATTCAGCTATTGGTGCATCGGGAGCAGTTATGGCGGTGGTATTTACAACCATCTTTTTTGATCCGTGGAACAAACTATGGTTTTTCGGGATAATTCCAATACCAGGTATTGTATTTGGAGCACTTTACCTGGCATACAGCTACTACATGGGCAAAAAAAACACCGACAACATAGGCCATGACGCCCACTTTAGCGGTGCTATATTCGGATTAATATTTCCGGTTATCATGAAATTCTCCCTGGTGAGTCACTTTTTCGAACAACTTTTGGGGGGTTAGTTCATTCCCGGATTTTCAGGAAAGTTTTCCCACAATACATATTTACCCCCTTGTTTGCGTACCATGCGTTTCCACAATTGAGGGGAAGTATCGAGCACCATCGCTGGTGGGATATCCGAAACGAGCCATGAGTCTTCGTTGAGTTCATCGCTAAGTTGTTGCTTATCCCAACCTGAATAGCCGAGAAAAAAGCGAACGTTGTTTTTACCGATACGGCCTGAGTTTATCAACTCTTTTAATACTTCAAAATCGCCTCCCCAATAAAGGTCTTCGGTAATATGAATGCTGTTGGGTATCTGTGTTCCTATATTATGAATGTAGTACAACGCATCAATATTAACAGGGCCTCCCAGACAAATATCGCCTTTAAAACCCGGAAATTCTTTATAAAACTCATCAATTTCAAAATCTACCTTCTTATTCAAAATGAAACCAACGGTTCCCTGCGCGTTATGTTCTACCAAAAATATGATAGCGCGATTAAAATAACTACCTGGCAGGAATGGTTCTGCAATCAGAATACGCCCTTTTTTAGGCGCCACGTTATTCGATTCTATTTTAAATAAGTCGGAATTTATTTTCATTTTAATGCTATATATTATTACAATATATAAAATCTAAAAACATAAAACAAATAGATAAAAACTTGCTTTACAAATTAACATCAAACACGAAGCCAAGTTCAACATATTCAGCCTTAATGTAATGCGCCTTTAGATTTAAAACCGCCCGCCACCAGGGCGTAATGTAATAACCTATACCAATACGCTCGTAGTAAACTTTATCACGAACGGGATGTTTGCCAATATAAAGTCCAAGCTGAGTATGAATCGTAAACCGCTCGATTAAAAATTCATGAGATGCAAATATGGCATGAAACCACAACTCGCGCCCCGGGGTATTCTGAATAATCGGATCCCAATGTATCCTGTATGATTCGTTATACGACAGCTCGTAACCAATGCCCACACGGTGCTTATATCCTATCCGATAATTAAGTGAGGGCTGAACAAGCCCGGAATTATATGTTAGTGTATCCTTTGAAAAAACAAACATAGTGCCGCCCCCAACATATGTAGAAATTGAGAACTTGCGCTCAAATTCAGGTCTTGTGTAATATGCTTTGCTTTCGTTTGGTTGATAGCGCAAACCCACTTTAACCGATGGGATATTTAATCCAAGGTTGGGCCAGTCGAGAGCACCGTTGGAATAATGAGTAAAGCCGCCGGCAGCAAAAACATCAACATGCTTTCCAATATTAAATGACTGTTCGAGGTAAAAGCCAAAAAAAACATTTGTAGAAGAACCTGTTGAGAAATTATACGGATTGGTATCAGCATTGTATGGATTTATGCCATAAGCCAAACCACAATCAACCTCTAAATCGAGCCGCCCCCAGGTTGCATTATATTGCGGAAATTGAGTGAAGAAATAAAACGCTACGGGCTTACCCACAATTTCGGTATCAAACGAAGCATAATTAAATCCTACACCAAACGATGGATTACGATATGCACTGTGCCAGGCTTTATTACCCAGGGTTTGCCACCCTAATTTGAAATCGACTGAACGATAAGGATAAACAAGGTTCTCAACAACCGTGCGATGGGGTTTATTCTGACCCCCACGATAATTAACACTAAAAAAAACCGGCGATTTAATAGAGTCTCCGGCAGAAGTTGAAAAAGTCAACAACAAAAATATCAATACAAAAAAGCCTCTATTTGTCTTCATTTTCAATAATAATAAAAACTTCTTCATTGTCCTTCTTCAACATGTATTCTTCACGTGCAAAACGCTCCAGTGCTTCAGTGTCATTTTGCAAAGTATGTAGTTGTTGCCGGTCTTCTTCGATTTTCTCTTTCAAATAAAGCTTTTCTTCTTTTAATGATTCCAGTTTTTGGGAATCATTTTGGATGCGCATCCAATTGTACTCATCAAAGAACAACATCCATACCAGGAAAAAAAGCAATAATCCCAGTTGTATCTTGTATTTTTTTAAAATATTGAGTAAATATTCCTTCATTTGAGATCAAATAACAATGTTGAAATTACAAAACTAATATAAATTGAGCTAGAAAGTATTCATAAAAAATCAAAAACATGTAAAAACAAGCACTTTAAAATCTATCTTTTTATAAATAAACTTTTTAATTAAAAATATATGTTATAAATTTAAAACTTTTACAATCCTTTTTTTCAATTACGCAACTAACAACATGAGACAATTAAAATTATTAATAGCTGCATTTCTCTTTGTTATTTTCACCCTATCAGTAAATGCACAACCATTTTATTTAGTTGTAGCTTCGCACACTTCAGAAGCACCTGCTAAAGCGGTAGCCGAAAAACACAGGGCAACAGGATTTGTAAATGCCGGTTACATTTATGCTCCGGACATTAAGCATTACAGGGTATACATAAAGCAATACAATTCCAAAAACAAGGCTCACGCTGATCGTAAAACATTCAGCTCAAAATTTCCGGGTGCCTGGGTGCTCGATAAAAATAATCCACCCAGTGTCGAAGTAAAAAAACAAAAAGCTTCAGTAGATTCAACCCAGGTTGCCATTAAAAATCTTGATGCTGTTCTTTCGGCTACTATGCAACAGGTGGAAGATTTAAAACTGCAAATAGCCTTGCTGAAGGATGAAATTGGAAGGTTATCTCAGAATTCCGAACAACAAGATGAGTTAAGACAGAACGTTATCAGCGAACTAAAAGATACCATTGCAATACTGGAAAAAAATATTTCAGAATTGAAAAGCGACATTCAGAACGATGCTGAAGAAAAATATGTAAAAAAAGGCGACACCGTGAATTTTGCCCGGAAAGCTGTTGATGCCGAAGGATTTATTTTCGAAAAATCTAAATTCACCCTGTCACTCGGTCCTGTTAAATCTTTTGTATTAAATGATATTGAACCACAAATGTCAACTTATTTCAACATTGACACACCACTTTCAAACAAGATATTTTATGGTTTCCAACTTGCCGGTAATTTTTACCTTTCTGAAAATTGGAAAGCCGGCATCGATTTGTTTATTTACCCAAGCAAAACTCGTTCATACCTTTTCCCTTATCTCAACATTGGCTATTCAAAACAACTCGGAAATGCACCGTTACGAATAAATCCGTTTATTTCAGTAGCAACTGAAGTTTTATGGGTCGACGGTGAAAATACAATGGCCGGAAGGTATGTGTTTTATGCACCCGGACTGGATTTGGAATGGGGACTATCAAAAAGCACTTCTCTTTTTGTAAATTACCGCCACAATATCAACACCTATTTCGAAAACGATGTGTACAAACTTGCCGAAACCCAACACTCGAATTTATCTTTTGGTGTAAGGTTTAATTTTCACGGAAACAACTAAAAAGTCAAAATATTTTATCATGAAGAACTATCTATCTTTTTTACTAATATTTATATTGGCCGTTTCATGCAACTCTAAAAATGAGTTCACCCTTGTCCCTTTTTCAGATGGCGAAAAATGGGGCTTCAAAGACAACAATAAAAACATCATACTTAATGCAAAGTATGATGATGCTTATGCCTTCTCTGAAGGACTGGCCGCCGTTAAAATTAACGGCAGGTGGGGATACATCAATCATGATGGTGAAGAAATCATTCCTGCGCTAAAATATGAAAAGGCCGGAAGCTTTTCTGAAGGGCTTTGCATGGTTTGCCAAAATGGCAAATGGGGCTTTATCGATAAAAAAAGTGAAGAGGTTATTCCTCCAGAAAAATTTGAACGCGTAGGCAACTTTTCCGAAGGCATTGCCATGGCTTCTGAAAATGGCAAATATGGCTACATCAACAAAAAAGGTGAAACAGTTATCCCGTTGAAATATAACTTTGCACGCGACTTTTCGAATGAACGCGCAAAAGTGATGCAAAACCAGCGTTTCGGATTTGTTGACGATAAAGGCAATGAAGTGGTTCCCATAAAATATGACATGGTTGGTGAATTTTTTAACGAATTGGTTTTAACCCGACAAAATGAAAACTGGGTGCTTGTTAACACCGATGGTGAAGAAGTTATTAAATTAGATTACAACTTTGTATGGGATATTGATAACAACGGCTTTTATAAAGTTTTTAATGACGGAAAATATGGTTTCGTAAATCAGGAGGGCAAAGAGGTTGTGCTTTTAAAGTATGATTATGCTGAAGATTTTGAAAACAACATTGCCCTGATAAAAAGCGATGGTAAATTTGGCTTCATCGACAGAAGCGGACGTGAAATCATCAATCCTGAATATTCCAACCTCAAGCGTGTTGGAGATGGAATTATCATGTGCCAAAAACCAGGTAAAGGCACTGGATTTATCGACTACTATGGCAATCCTGTTGTGGATAAAGATGTAACTCAAACCATCAGAACACATTCTAACTTTTCGGAGCCAACACCCAATTCATTTACCGACCAGCGCGACGGGCAGGAATACCCGCTTGTAACGATTGACGGACAAACCTGGATGGGGCGAAATCTAGCCTATAACATTTCTGGCAGTAAGTGCAACGAAAATAAATGCGAACAATTCGGACGTTATTATACCTATGAAATGACACAAGATGCCTGTCCCGAAGGATGGAAATTGCCATCAAAAGCCGACTGGAATAAACTCATCAACACATTTGGAGGCACTCAAAACGCGTACACCAATCTTACCAAAGGCAAGCTCTATATTAACCTGAATGGTTACTTTTTTAACGATGCTGCCCTCGAAGGTTTTGGCGATTATGGTTACTTATGGACATCAACCGAAGAAGAAAACGGTAAAGCAATTTGTTTGTGGCTAAACAAGTATGACCAGTCGGCATTACAATTTGGCAGCAACAAACAACATTACAGGAATATACGTTGTCTAAAAGAATAATGGATGGTATATTTATTCATCCGGTAAAAAATTTGGGTACATAAAATGCTGAGCAGGAACAAAAGTTTCCTTGATGGTGCGGATGGATGTCCACCGCAACATGTTGAATACCGAACCGGCTTTGTCGTTAGTACCCGAGCCGCGCGCCCCGCCAAATGGCTGTTGGCCAACTACTGCACCGGTTGGCTTGTCATTTATGTAGAAATTTCCTGCCGAGTTAACAAGCCTTTTTGTGATTTTCTCTATGTTATAACGGTTCTGAGAGAAAACTGCGCCAGTTAATGCATACATCGATGTGTTATCAAGTATCTCCAGTGTTTCTTCCAGTTTTTGGTCGTCGTATTTGCAAACGGTAACCACAGGGCCGAACAGTTCTTCCTGCATGGTAATGTAATCAGGCTTGTGAGCCAAAATTACAGTAGGCTGTATATAATAGCCGGCTGTTTTGTCGCAATTACCTCCATAAATAACCTCGGCGTCTTTATCATCTCGCGCCCGGTCGATGTAGCCTTTCAGCTTGTCGAACGATGCTTCGTCAATAACTGCATTCACAAAATTAGTGAAATCTTCGGGTGGCCCCATTTTCACTTCTTGAAGTTGTTTTTCTGTTTTCTTCCAGAACTCATCCCAGATGCTTTCGGATACATAAACACGCGAGGCTGCAGAACATTTTTGTCCCTGGTACTCAAACGCACCACGAACCACGGCAGTGGCCAATGCTGTAACATCGCAGGTATTGTCGGCAAAAATGAAATCTTTACC
>JAQIDF010000103.1 GCA_027858145.1 Prolixibacteraceae bacterium
CGATGCAATGTGGAGTTCATCGGGAGTAGCCACAAACAATTCCATAGGCTTATTCGAGGGCTACGCCGAAATTAAACCAGGAGAGAACTTCAGTATCAGAGCCGGACGACAAGCATTCAAATACGACAGTCAGCGTATGCTGGCAGCCCGCAACTGGAACCAAAACGGACTGAGCCACGATGCTCTTCTACTTAAACTTCAGCTAAAAAACTGGAACCTGCATATAGCCGGAACATGGAACAATATCTCCGATTTAAAATCGAATAACTTCTACCCGTCTAACCGAATAAAAACCCACGATTTTGCATGGCTAAACCGCAAATTCAACGATAGCTTTACCCTTTCATTCCTGTATCTGGCAGCCGGAATTACCGAAACCGACACCACAAACACACTCAACTTCAGGCATACCACCGGTATTTATGCAAAATACACTAAAAATAAATTATCAGCCTGGGGAAATGCTTATTATCAATATGGGAAAAACACATCGGGCAAAGCGGTTAGCGCCTTTATTATCGACCTTGATGCATGCTACAAAGCTGAAACCTTTACCCCGGGAATTGGAATGAGCTACTTATCGGGAAATAGCAAAACCGGGAGCGCCCAAACAACCGACCACCTTTTTGATGTGCATTACGGGGCACGCCACAGTAAATTCGGGGCTATCGACTATTTCAGTTCATTTGCCTCGCAAACCCAACAGGGCGGACTGGCTCATTATTATTTCTACCTCGATTATAAGATATCCGAAAAAACAAAAATTAATAATAAAGCCCAGTATTTTCAGCTGGCTCAAACCAACCCATTAACACCCGACAATAAAAACCTGAGCTTTGAAAACGATTTAGTACTAGAATATCAGTTTAGCGAATGGGGAAATTTCGAAAGCGGCTACTGCTTTTTTATCCCAACCGAATCGCTCAAAACACTCCAAAACATACCAGACAATAAATTTTCGCAATTCGTTTACATACAACTTACTATAACACCAACACTTCTAAAATAATAGAATATGAAAAAATTAAGACCAATAATTATTATCCTGATTGCGGCACTGCTTACATCGTGTGCCTCTAAAAAACAAAAAGAACAAACCATTAGTATTTCAGGTGCATTTGCGCTATACCCGCTGGTGGTAAAATGGGCCGAAGAGTATAAAAAAGAAAAACCCGATGTACGCTTTAACATTTCGGGTGGCGGAGCCGGAAAAGGCATGGCCGATGCCCTATCGGGTACGGTTGACTTAGGCATGTTTTCGCGCGAAATAGCCCCGGCCGAAATCAACAAAGGCGTGTGGTGGG
Source organism: Prolixibacteraceae bacterium (assembly GCA_027858145.1). GTDB lineage: Bacteria > Bacteroidota > Bacteroidia > Bacteroidales > Prolixibacteraceae > Roseimarinus. The sequence goes on from JAQIDF010000103.1 coordinate 1,305, forward strand.
CAGGCCTATCCATCGATGCAGTATTGCCTACCATTAGTGCAGAAAACCCTTATCTCGAAAAGCTAGAAAAACGTGGATTAACACGAGATGAATTAAAGGCAATTTACATTGACGGTAGCATTACAAATTGGAATGAGATATTTCCAGAAGAACAAGCCGCCAAACTGGTTGTTTATACACGTTCCGATGCCTGTGGCGCTGCCGGAACCTGGGCAAAATACCTTGGAGGCAAACAAGAAGATTTGCAAGGCATTGGAATATACGGCGACCCAGGACTGGCCGAGGCAGTTGGTAAGGATCAATTGGGTGTTGCTTTCAATAATACCATTTTTATTTATGATGTCGAAAGCGGAAAGAAACGTCCCGGCATTGAAGTCATCCCCATCGACTTGAATGAAAACGGACAAATAGACGATGACGAAAACTTTTATGATACGTTCGATGAAATTTTATCGGCCATAGCCCGTGGTGTATATCCGTCGCCACCAGCTCGTGAGCTGTATTATGTATCAGACGGAAAACCTGAAAAACAAGCCGCGCTCGATTTTATTGAGTGGTGTCTCACGTCGGGACAGAAATACATCAAAGAAGCGGGGTATGTACCTATCAATCAGGAGAAGATTGACACCTACCTGAAGAAGCTGTAACCTTTTGTGTTTCTATGTAGCAAGAAAACTACCTTTTTTTCAAGTGCTTGAATCGAAAAGTTCAATTTCAAGGCTTGGCCTTTCTGAAAATCAAGGAGTTTACTTTCGTAAGTGACTGTTTTCAGAAAGGGCGTAACGCAGAAATT
>JAQIDF010000195.1 GCA_027858145.1 Prolixibacteraceae bacterium
TCAACCGATTTCATGTACATTTTCCATCTGGGGCAGAATTTGATGTGCCATCTCCAGAAACGTCCGGCAAACGATTTGGGTTTTTCATCGTACTTTGCTCTCATTTTGCATTCATCGCAAGCTTGTGTTTTTTCCATGGTGTTTGGATTTAAAAATAGTTGCTAATTTTATTTAAATCGACATTACCTCCCGAGAGGATAATGCCTGTTTTTTTTCCTTCTACATCGATTTTCTTTTCAATAATTGCTGCTAATGGAACTGCCGACGAAGGTTCGATAATAATTTTCATCCGCTCCCAAATCATTCGCATTGCCTTTACAATTGCTTCATCCGAAGTGGTAACTACTTTATCAGTATTTGACTTAATAATTTCAAAATTGAGTTTCCCCAACGAAGTGAGTAAACCATCGGCAATGGTATTGGGGTTGACTGATGGATGAATCTGTCCACCATAAAATGAGCGGTAAGCGTCATCTGCACCCACGGGTTCGCATGCTATAACTTTTGCCCCGGGTAACATGCTTTTTGTAGAAATTGAGGTTCCTGACAATAACCCGCCACCCCCAACCGGGCATAATATGAGGTCAAAAGATCCGTTATCTTCAATCAGTTCTTTTGCAGCTGTTCCTTGTCCGCTGATAACTTCAAAGTTATTGTACGGGTGAATTTCAGTTGCCCCGGTTTGTTCAATTACTTTGGCCAGTGTGGTTTCGCGTGCTTCGAGGGTTGGCTGGCAAAATGTTATCTCGGCACCATATCCTTCAACAGCTTTTTTCTTTATTTCAGGGGCGTTTTCAGGCATTACCACATAAGCTTTAATGCCACGGTTACGGGCTGCTAACGCTAACGCTGCAGCATGGTTTCCCGACGAATGAGTTGCTACACCTTTTTGAGCTTTCTCGTCATTTAAACTCATTACAGCATTTGTGGCACCACGAAACTTGAAAGCACCAACTTTTTGGAAATTCTCGCACTTAAAAAACAAATTACTATGGAATATCTTGTTCAGGCTGTTTGATGTTAAAACAGGGGTGCGATGGATAAAAGGCTCAACTCTTTTATGGGCTTTTTGTATATCAGAAAATATTGGTGTTTGCATTTATTGTTTGGTCTAATAATTATCAAACCATTCCAGTGACGCTGCAATTGTTGGGAAAAATGCACCGGTATGATCCAATCCGTCAAAAGGTTTTAATGAAACATTTGATGATTGATATGTTGTTGTAAATTCTCTGTACAATAGGGTTGATTGAGTTGAAGGAACCCATTGATCGTCATTTCCGTGATATAAGTTAAGTGGAGTTTGTACATCCCATGCATTAATTGAGTTTTCAATAAATGCATTACGTACAGGTGCATAAGTCTCGGATGTCATAAAAATATCATCATCTTCAAAATCATCATAAAACAATTCACCAACATAATTACTTAATTGTGCTTCTATTTCATTAGAATAGGTATTGCCATCAATCAAGTCTACAACATTTCCTGCATATGGTTCGCTGAAAATTGCCGAATACTCAACATCCATATCGCTATACTCTTTAAATGATTCAATCATATATAAAACAAATGAAGGTGTTTCGTAAAATCTTGGTGTTTTATTAATAATAAACTCTCTGAACTTCATGAAATTATAGGCTCCACTTCCGGCCGCTGCGGCTTTCACTTCAATATCGCTGTTATTACTGTTGTTTTCAATTGCCGACAACGCTGAAACGGTAGCACTTCCACCCTGTGAGAATCCTAATAAAAATAGGTCGTTGTTTATTTTACACGCTTCTTCTTGTTTTGCATATTCTTTAGAAGCCCTTATCATATCCAGCACTGCATTGTTGGTGTATTCTTTATACATGTATGGGTGCAGGTAAGTTGATGATTCGCCAAATCCAATATAATCAGCTATTGCCACAACATTACCAATACTGGCCATAAATATACCGGCAAAAGCTTCGTTTTGTGGATTTGTTAAATAGCCTGCATTTTTAAGATACACTGACGGAGCACTGGCATTTGTGAAAATTGTGCCATGCTGGTAGCTAATCATGTCGAACGATTGATCACCGTCAACAGGGTACGATACGATACCCGACACTTCAATTGTATCGCCTTCGAATTCTGTTTTGTACGTTAATTTGTAAACATCTACATCATATTTCAATTTCGATGCGAATTCAGTAAGCCCTGCAGCTCCTACTATGGTTTCAAGATTCGATTTATTGATTGTTATAATCTTTTCCGATTCGACGAGGTATTGTGGCTTAAACTCTTCAGGCTCTTCTTCTTCCTTGCAGCCAAAAACCAGTAATAGTGATGCTAAAATCATCACCAGGGGAAATTTTAATGTTTTCATCATTATAATAATTTTTTAGTGAATAATATTTTCTCTGTCTCTAACCAACTTTTATTTACGAAAGAATGTCGTTTATTTCATTGATTTCTTCACTTGAAAAAGTCAGATAATCAAGCGAAGCGAGGTTATCCTCAAGCTGGTTGGTTGAACTTGCCCCAACAAGTACCGATGTTACCTTTTTATCTTTTAACAACCATGCAATGGACATTTGAGCCAGCGATTGTCCACGCGCAACCGCGATTTCGTTTAAGGCCCTGATTTTATCTATTGCACTATTTACCTGTTCTTTTTGCAAGAATCCCCACGATTTGGCGGCACGTGAATTTTCAGGGATGCCATCGAGATATCTATCGGTCAGCAATCCTTGTGCAAGAGGAGAAAATGCAATAATTCCGACACCAAGTTCCTGCGCTGTGTCAAGGAGTTGTTTTTCGCTCCAACGCTCAAACATTGAATATCTTATCTGGTTGATAAGGCAAGGTGTGCCCATATCGTTTAATATTTTAACCGCCTCCTTTGTTTCATCTGCGTTGTAATTTGAAATACCAACATAGAGCGCTTTACCTTGACGGACAATTAAATCAAGAGCCGCCATAGTTTCTTCAAGCGGTGTGTCAGGATCAGGCCTGTGATGGTAAAAAATATCGACATAATCCAGTCCCATTCTTTTTAAACTCTGATCGAGGCTCGAAACCAGGTACTTTTTTGAGCCCCAGTCTCCATATGGCCCGTCCCACATACCATAACCGGCTTTTGTCGAAATAATCATTTCATCGCGGTAAGGTTTGAAATCCTTTTTAAATATTTTACCAAAATTCTCTTCGGCTGAGCCTGGAGAAGGGCCATAATTATTTGCAAGGTCAAAATGAGTTATGCCATTATCGAAAGCATATCGAAGTATTTCCCGTCCGTTATCAAAAATGTCTACATCCCCAAAATTATGCCATAAACCAAGAGAAAGTAATGGCAATTTTAACCCGGAACGTCCACAACGTTGATAGTCAATTTTTCCGTAACGTTTTTTATCTGCATTGTACAAGCTCATAATGATTGTTTTAAATTTGTCTATTTAATCAAGTTAATAAACAAAAATACGAAAACATTTGGTTATTTTAAAAGTTGAATTAATTAGTATAAAATTTGTTTTTTATTGTTATCAAAAAATTAAATGAAGATGTCAAAAATAGACTTTAAACCGGGAACAATGGTTTATCCATTACCCGCCACAATGGTAAGCTGTGGAGAAAATGAACAAGAATATAACATTATTACAATAGCATGGACTGGTACTGTTAACAGTAAACCACCCATGTGTTATATTTCGGTGAAGCCAGAGCGCCATTCACATTCAATAATAAAACGTACCGGTGAATTTGTGATTAACCTTACAACTGAGAACCTTTCGAAGAAAACAGACTGGTGTGGCTGCAAAAGTGGACGGAAGTTCAACAAATGGAAGGAGATGAATTTAACTCCTGGGGCGGCAAAAATTGTTAAAGCCCCAATTATAGAAGAAGCTCCTGTGAGCATTGAATGCATTGTAAAAGATATAATCCCGTTAGGATCGCATGATATGTTTCTGGCTGAAGTTGTAAATGTAAGGGTTGATGATAAATATATGGACAAAGAAACAGGCAAGTATGATTTAGCCGGGGCTAATCCACTGGTATTTAATCATGGTGCCTATTTTAAGCTCGGACAAAAAATTGGCAAGTTTGGATACTCAGTTCAAAAGAAAAAAAGAAAGAAGAAAAAATAGAAACATCCCGAAGGATAAAACTTAAACGAGTTTCCAGCCTGCATAAATAATGCAGGCTAGTGATTAGGTTTAAGATGTATAGTTAAATTGTTTCCTTATTTATATGATTTACGTTCATCTTCAATGGCATTCATAACACACCTGAATCCAATGTAGCTGCGTGCAGTATCCTGATATTCATAATCGCGTGTTGACACTTCAATATAGTATGAAACATCTTTCCACGACCCCCCTCTTACCACTTTGCGCTTGAGAGCCGGGGCATCTTCATTTTCAGCATCGTATTGCAGTTCAGGGTTAAGATCATTAATCATGGCATATCCCAGCTCATCATAAGTAGTGCTGGTCCATTCTGATACATTGCCGGCCATATCATATAATCCGTAGTCGTTAGGCGGAAAACTTGCTACCTTCATTGCTTTAGCTGAACTGTAGCTATCTGAAATATAGTTTCCCCTTTTGGGCTTGAAGTTGGCCTGATAGCATCCTTTATCATCCGAAGTATAATAGCTTCCCCAGGGATATTTTGCGCTCATTCGCCCCCCGCGTGCTGCATATTCCCATTCGGCCTCTGTTGGTAAACGGTACGAGTGGATAGGTTGTAATTTATGAGTCGCAAGAAACTTTTTTTTGTATTCTGTCCGCCAATGGCAAAAAGCATTTGCCTGTTCCCAGGTTACACCTACAACCGGATACTCTTTGAAAGCGGGATGATGAAAATATTTAAGTGTCCAGGGTTCGTTGTATGAATAAGTGAAATCCCTTATCCATACAAGTGTGTCGGGGTAAACGGGTACGGATTTCTGCACTAAAAAATCAATGCGGCTGTTAATGTCACTATTATACGATTGTGTTTCGTAATTGTAACTATTAGCCCTTTTCGCAGCTTTTTTCAGGTCGATATAAGCATATCCGTAGTGTATGTTTCTGTAATCTATTTCTTTATGGCCGTATAAGCGTTCATCATCCTGGTAAAATATTGGCGTTAAGGCCTCAATAACTTCATCCCGGTCATCTGTCCATATTTGATTAATTTTTGTACGGTCGATTCTTCTCGGATTGTAAAATTCATTATTTTCGTTTGTAGCCATGTAGTATTCAACACCTTCGTTAAAGGTTAGTGTAGCCGCTACTGAGTCGCGTACCCAGTTAATATATTCCCGGTATTCATTATTTGTAATTTCAGTATCATCAATCCAAAAAGAGTTTATTGATACGTTTTTGGCAGGTTGGATACGGCTGTCGTTTGATTCATCGCTAATACCCATTTTAAACGATCCTTGCTTGACGTATGACATTCCATAAGGAACGGGTTCGAACCAATCGGGACGGAGCCCTCCTTTTAATGTGTGAATAGCATTTTCCTTTTTACACCCTGTGAACACCATCACAAGCAGTAAAGCAGAAATAATATATTTGTTTTTAATGCTGTTCACACAAATGGTTTTGATTGATAACGAATATCTGCAAAAATAATTGCTTTAAACTGAAAAGCCCTATGGTTTCATTCCACAAGGCTTTTTTATTTTCAGGTAGTTAAAAATATTTTAATTTTCCCACAAATCTTGTTCTGTATCAAATATTTCACGTTTGATACGTTCCGATTCCATTTGAGCCTCACGGCCGGTAAGGTAATCGGTAATCAGTCGGTCGTTATAAACATTCGATTCCTGAACAAAGTAAGAACGGAAATAACGATTAACGAATACATCGTCGAACGAGTTCGAAGGTTTGTTATCCTGCAGGTTGTAATAAGGTACTGTTGCCAGATATGGGCGTGCATCGGGATAATAAATCCAGAATAAACGCTGCCGGCGGAGCATACCGTTATAAGTATATTCTCTGATAGGGCACAATCCTATTATTTCACTCCGCAATTCCGAGTCAACCTTATCGATATACCAAACTTCTTTAACCAGAATTTGCTTTATCTCTTCGGGTTTCCAGCGAATGGTTATTAATGAATCACGCGTTACGCCCGGACGAATGGTCACAGGTACAATTTCCTCGCGTTTGTTAATGTCCCTGACATCTTCAATGCTCATGATGATGTTATTAGGGTCGAATTCGAATTCATTATTATTTATTGGAACACTGAAAGCATTGAAATGCCCCATTTCAATGCCATCTATGATTGCATTGATGAAGCTTTTCCTGCGGTGCAGTGTGTCAGTCGGATAATACAGGGGGAGGTTCATTTTTTCCCTGAGATCAATAATCTCCCATGTAATTTTTTCCCACATCACGTCAGCTTCTTTAACAAAGGGATATTTCACATAAGAACGATTCGACATGTCGTTTTCTTGTTGGTAGGTGTCGTGAAATGGACCGAATTTATCGGTAAAACGAACACCGTTCTGTGCGTTTAACAGAACTGGTAACAAGAGTAGTAATGTAATTTTAATTATCGCTTTCATACCAAAAGGTTTTAGTATTTTCTATCTATTGTATTGTTAATATTACAGGTGACAGCTGACGTTCCTGGTCATTTTCGTCACCTTCAATTCTTGCTTTAATATTTTCAAAAGATACACGGTCGCCTGTGCCCAGACTATTAAGCAACCTTCTTTGTTCGGCGGTGAATGTCCAGGAGTTAGACTGCAGGGTTGTGGTATAACCACCGGATGTTGGCACTGACATATCGAAGCTTGTTACTTCAAATGATAAGTCAAAATCAAAATCTTCAAGATCGGCAATTACTCCATTTTGTAGAGCCAGGCGTTCCTGTCCAATATTTCCGGATGTCATACTGGCCACTTGTGCAACCGGGTCAGGCACTCTCTTTACGCGGAATACCATTTCGCCCATCTCCTTCATTTCGCCATTTAATTCAGCATTTACAATTATCCTGGTATTTGTGCCATCGTAATCCAACTCTTCGGGTTCCACAATCCAGTTTCCTTCTGATAAAGATTCATCTTTATAAATAGTACCATTTGTACAAATCGGGGTAATATTGCTTAAAGGTACACCAGGAACAGATATGCTTACAGGGTTTTGGAGATCTCTGTATAATACATTCATTTTGGTTGGTGAAACAGTAACTGCCGGACGGGCAACTTTGAAATCAAGAGAAAATGGTTTTGTTCCAAAACCTTCACCATCGGGGTTGCGATAGCGGATTTCACCATTGTATGAATATTCACCTGCTTCATTGGGTTTCATGCTAAAAACAGCATCTCCGTTTTCAATTGGTAATGGTTGATTTTGTCCATCCATAAAAACTTCCAATTCCTGTGTGGAATCTTCGGCTGATAAAAATATTCGGGCTTTATATTCCTGCCCCTGGAAAATATAGCTGGCCTCCGGGATAACTGTTGCCTTTAAACCTGTAAATTTGAATGACGAAGCATCAATTTGATTGTATAAATGACGTAAAACTGCAGATTCTGCATTACGTACATCAATTTGTATTTTTGACAATAATGTTATAGCTGCAATAACCGGTGTAGCCTCAAAATACTGCTGAGCCCATGTCCTGTATGTTTCCCTTTGTTCGAGGTCGCCTTTTACAGGGTCGTTAACATCAAGCGATGAGTGTATGTTTTTTACCAAAGCCGGATAGTCACCTACAATTTCTATCAAGTCTGCTTTATAACTGTTGATTTGATTTTGTAAGTTCTTACCCTGTTTACGAGTCAGCATCACTTCAGGGCTGGCATTCAGGTCATCTTGCCGTTCAATAATTAGCGTGTCATTATTGTTGGTTACGATGTAAGGAAAATCCTCGTCTATTTCTTCATCAGCTTCCTTTGGGCTGGCATTAACTGCTAAAGCCAGCATTTCTTTTGTGTCAATAATATAATTAATTAAAGAGTCACTTTTTGCATGAACATCTTGTGCCATGTTACGCCAGCTTCTTACCTTGCCCTGATTTAGTTCATAAGCACTGTTAAAATTAGCCATGAGTGACTGATTTTTATCAGTAAAACTCATGTATGTCTTCATCAAACTAGAGTCAACAATTTTAAAGGCATACAGGGTTTCTGCAGCAACATTTAATGCCAACATCGCTGTTAGCACCAAATACATCATATTTATCATTTTCTGCCGGGGGGTTTCCGGACAATTCTTGGTTCCCATATGCTATGTTCCTGCTTTAAGCTTTTACTTGCCATTAAGTGCACCTAACATTTTTCCGTAAATGTTATTCAATGCCTTGATGTTTTTATTAATCTCTTTCGTATTTTGGGTAAATGCATTGGTTTCTTCTACTGATTCATCAATCAGTTTTGATATGTTTTCAATGCCTTTAGCGTATTTGCCAACCATTTCATCTACCTTACCCGCACCTTTAAGATGCAATTCATAGGTAGAATTTATAGCGGCCATGTTTTTATTCAATTTGTCTAGATTGTCTGTGTATTTACCGGTTTCTTTTTGAAGACCTTTAAAACCATGGTTGAGAGAATCGGCAACAGCTTTATATGAATGATTTAATTCACCTGTTGTTTTCTTGAGACTTTCGTTGAATTCATTGCTGGAATCTTGCATTGACCTGGCCGAACTGTTAATACTTGTAGCCATTCCTGAGATGGAGTTTGTCATATTATTACTGGCATTCTCAGTTGATTTACGAAGTTCTTCAGCTGTAGTTGTATAGATGTTAGATAAATCACCTATTGTTTTATCAACATTCTCGGCCGCTTTGTTGTACGATTTTGAGATGTTGCTCACGCTTTCTTTCATTGCAGAAGAAACTTCGTTATTCGAATTAACCACTGAGCCTATTGATTCAGAGGCATCATTCAGGTTTTTAACGAAGTTATCGGTTGCAACAGTAGAATTTGTTATGTTTTTTAAACCTTTTGCAGTTTCGGATAAATTGTGGAAGCTTTCATTTAGGTTTTCAAGCTCTTCAGATGGAATACCCGTAATTCCAGTGCCTCCTCCACCATTTCCACCAGAAATATTTTGCTGCAAATTATCTTGTTTTTCATATCTATTGCGCGCTCTTTCATTTTCTTCGCCGGTACGCAATTGTGGATATACAACCTTCCAATCTGGTAATTCCATCATGGGCTCAAATGCTGACACGAAGAAAATAATCGCTTCGATCGACAACCCAACTCCCAAAAACACACTGGCACCTGGTAAATGCTCAAGCTTAAACAATGCACCAATCAGCACTACCGAAGCTCCCCAACTATAAATATAGTTTTGCATGAGCTTCCATCGTTTCGAATGCAAAAAATCTCCAATATTCATTTTATCTGTATTTTAATCTGTTGCTAATATATTGTTCGCTTTTTAAAATTCATTTCCGAATGATGAACGGACGGTCCTAAAACCGATATACGAAGTTGCTGAATCTTGATATTCAAATGTACGGGTTGAAACCTGAGTATAATAGCCAACATCTTTCCATGATCCACCCCTTATTACCTTGCGCTTCAATGCAGGGGGGTCACTATCTTCTGCATTATACTGAAAGTCCGGATTCAATTCATTTACCATTGTTTGCGACAATTCATCGTATGCTGTAATTGTCCACTCTGCAACATTACCAGACATATCATAAAGTCCGAAATCGTTTGGAGGATATTCTGCCACCTTCATAGTGTACATACCACCATCTTCTGAGTAGTTACCGCGCATCGGTTTATAATTTGCCATAAACTCACCCATTTGGTTGCGTGAATAATATCCACCCCAAGGGTACATTGCATTTTGAAGCCCGCCACGGGCAGCATATTCCCACTGATATTCGGTAGGAAGGCGATAATCCATAACGGTTGCAAGTCTTTGTCCTTGTAAAAAGTTGTTTTGCATTTGAGTTCTCCACTGGCAAAATGCTCTGGCTTGATCCCATGTAACACCTACCACCGGGTAGTTGTCGAAACCAACATGCCAGAAATATTTGCTGGTACGTGGTTCGTTGTATGAGTAAGTAAAATCTCTGATCCAGACTAATGTATCAGGATATACGTGAGTTCTTTCGTGAACAATAAAATCGGCACGGCTATTAATATTATTGCCATAAGTTTGTTCATCGTAGTTGTACTTGTTAGAACGTTTTGCAGCCTTTTGGTAGTCAATCCAAGCATAATCGAAATATAATTTACGCGTATCTGTTTCACGTTTTCCAAAAAATCGTTCTTCGGCTGGGATATAAAGGTTTTCGAGCGCGAGGGTATCTTGCCAGTCAATTGGCTCGTCCCAGTTAATGCCAATATAATTTCCGTCAATATCGAGACGGGCATAATATTGAGCATTTGCATTTGAACTATTGTATAGCAAATTACGGGCTATTGAATCACGCACCCAATTGGTGAATTGCCTGTATTCGTTGTTTGTAACTTCGGTGTCATCCATCCAAAAGGCTTCAATTGTGATACTACGTGTTGGATTAATTCCACTTGTTGCGTCTTCGTCGCTAGGTCCAACTCTAATCGCACCACGTTTTACAAATGCCATTCCGAAGGGGGTTTGTTCTACCCACGAACCACGAGATGAAGTAGCACCTACCAACTCACCGGTTTCGCCTGATTGGGCACAACCGGATAATAAGATGACAGCTACCAGCGCAATGATCAATGTATAATTTTTCATCAGTAAAGATTTTTTTTCAGAATGATTAACCTGTTGCTTCTCAGAACAGGACACCATAATATTTTGGTTAAGGGTAATAGGTAGTTTACTCCTATTATTATTATTTACCGTTTGTTTTAAACATGATGATTCCATAGTAATGTTTTTCAAGTCCTAAAGGTATCTAATACTTTTGTATTTTTGGTTTCTTTTTGTTTCAATATTAAATGAATATGTTACTAATATCTCATGAGATGTTGGAGCTACCAGTAACATGCTCGTATTAATATCGAGCATATAGCTTAACTTCAATCCGTTAAATAACTCAATGCCGCCTAAAAAATTAAAAGCAGCAAAATTACGGGGCGATGAACGCAAACCAAAACCAGCCCAGTATTTGTTTTTAATATATAGTGTTCCGTTAATGTCGAGCATATAAGCGCTTAAATCACTTCTCAACATAACCGATGGTTGCAAATCAAATAACGGATTGGGTAGCTCAATATTGTATGCTCCTGTTAAATAGTAATGTGGAACATTGAAACCTGAATACCATTCTTCACCACTGG
>JAQIDF010000275.1 GCA_027858145.1 Prolixibacteraceae bacterium
ACATCGTTACCTTCAACTTTGTATGCCGAACGGCTATAACCGGCCGAGGCAAGAAGCATTAAAACCAGTACTAAAACTAAACTCCTCATAACAAACAATTTCGATAAACAAATAATGAATAATTTTTCTCTTTTCTGTTTCCTAAATTAATAATAAATTCACCAATAATAAAATAACCCTTTTTTTATGTTGTAATTATTTTCAAACTTATCTTACTCATAACAAATAATGGAAAGAATAGACACTGAGCAAAACCAAAAGAAGGCTTATAGATTACACCGTTTGTTTACAAACAACATCGTATTTAACGTTCTCCTATGGCTATCGGCACTATTGATACCTGTGCTGCACCACCTTCTGTTTTTCAACTTTTTTTATCCACGGGTATTTGAACCTGACCCAAATATACCGCATCATGCTTTACGAATGCAATAAAGAATATTATCCTCTAAATGAAGAGATAAAGCTTATTGGGAATTATATTGAATTAGAAAAAATACGCTACGATAAGCGGTTAAAATTAAATATGGATTTACCTGATACTATTCCGGAATACATGCTCCTTCCGCCATTGTTGTTTTTCACATTTATTGAAAATGCTTTCAAGCACGGCTGCCGCAATAATGTTGACAAACCTTTTATCAACATCTCCCTGAGTATAAAGAATGATTGCATTATTTTTCAGTCAGAAAACAGTATTCCCGATTCTGTACCCGGAAAATCATTGCATGGAGGGATTGGTCTTGACAATACACGCAAGCGTCTGGAGTTAATATACAAAAATAAATATGACTTCAAATCGGGGATTCAGGATGGGCGATATAAAGTTTATCTGAAAATACCGGTTTTTACATTTAGCAACAAAACCCAGTATTAAAATCTTGAACGATGGACATTAAACTGAAATCTATATTTTCATTTTTACTTGTTTTTATGGTTGTTTCCAGCTGCAATGATGTAAAACAAAGTGAGAAAATCCTTGTCCATTTTATCGACCGGCATGTGGAACAGATAAAACCCATCGATAAGAAACTGAACCAGTCAATATGGATGACTTATACAGGTAAAAGCTCTTTTTCCGAGCTTTTAGAGGAATCGCAAGAAACAGATTCACTTTACAAAAGTATAGCTAATCCGCCTGAATATTACCAAAAGTTGCTAAACAATGTTTACGATAATGCCTCTGATTTTGAAATGCTGAAAAAACTAAGGAGTGCAGATTTAATCAAAGACCCTTTATTAAAAAAACAACTCGATATTCTTTTCAAACATTTTATGAACGTAAACAGCGAAAGTACTGATGTAGATGAAAAACAGAGTGTTTTGCTTGACAAATTTTACGAATTGAAGAAGAATGAAGCAGCATTAATTGACTCGCTCAGGCAATACGAAAACAGTGATGTCAGAAAAGAATGGATTCAACATTTTTCAGTTATAGCTGAATTTTTCAGTTATAGCTGATGATTACAAAAGTTTTGTAATTGCGCTAAACAAATATTCAAAACAATTTGGATACGAGAATTTCTTCCAGATGGTGGTTGATTTCAGAGGACTGGAACCCTCAGCCATCGAAACATTTGTTGTTGAAATAGAAAAAAAACCCGAAACGATTATCAGCACCTTCTTCATCTTGTATCAGAAGGGATTTGTTCATTATACAATATACCAAGGGAAGAAATAACACCAAACCATTATAGCTCAATGTTTGGACGAATAGCAATGCCTGATGAATGGCACAAGACTTTCGACAAAGATTCGATGATTCAAACACTTGATGATTTTTTTGCAGAAGGTGGTTTTTCGATAGGAGCACTGAATGAGCAATCCGATATTTGGTACGAAAAGAACAAAATCAACCAGGCATTTTTCTTTTGTGCCGATGCCACAACTAAAGATTATCGTATATATTCCAATGTTAATCCTGACACATATGGGTTAAAGGTTTTATTACATGAGCTGGGACATTTAATTCATTTTAAGTATGTTTCAAATGAAACTCCGTATTTACTTAAAGAGCCTTCAAATATCATAACAGAAGCTGTGGCGGCATATTTTGACAGTAAAATATATTATTCGTCGTCACTGCGTAGTATGATTGGTATAAGCAGTGAGCCTTCACTGCCATATTATGATGATTTTATCAACCCTGCACGTTTATACCGATTGCGGAACTTATCGAGAAACATCATGTTTGAAAAAAGTGTATTTGAAAATCCCGAACAGGATTTCACCCGGTTATGGTGGAACTTAACCCAAAAATACATGTTATACAATGCTAAGCCCAAAAACCGCTTGCCCTAATGGGTTACAAACCGGCACATTATTTATGCCAGCATGGTAAATGCAAACTATTTGTATGCTTATGCTATTGCAGCACAACTTGAAAATTATTTTCCTGATGATAATATGGCATCGCTACACCAATTTATAAAGTATGGTAATGCAAAATCATGGAAAGATTTATTAAAAGTAGCCACCGGAGAAGAATTAAATATAAATTATTTCACTATAAACCGACAAAACTTGAAGTCAGTCGGCTTTGTGTTTGTATTATTCTGAATTTTAGTCGTTTACAAAATGTTTTTGTAGTTTTTTTTAACCTACCCCCCCCTTAAAAACACG
>JAQIDF010000317.1 GCA_027858145.1 Prolixibacteraceae bacterium
ATCAAGCACCGGCCATGGCATTTGTTCAAATAAAACAGGTTTCCTAAATATAGCTTCTGATATGCCCAGTGCTGCCGATTCTTTTTGATGGGTGAAGAGTAGCATTAACAGACTCATGCCAAATCCCGACACCATACTGGCAAATGCTGCTTTACGGGTTGCCCTTTTCCAGTATAATGAACAAAAATATGCCGGAAGGAATGATGCCGCGCAAATACCAAAGAATATTGCAGTGCCACGGGCAATAACCCCCATGTTTAAGGTATAGCAAATAATGTAGCTTACAACAATTGATAAAGCAACGCCTAAACGAGTAACAAGTGTGTTGTTGTGCGGCCTTTTTATTAAAGTTGAAACTACGTCGCGACCAATAGATGAACCCATAGCATGAAATTGTGAGCTGAGTGTAGACATACTTGCAGAAAGAATAGTAAGCATGAACACGGCAGCAAACCAAGCGGGCATCGATGCTTTAATGTATTCGGGAATTATCTTATCGAGATCTTTTACTGCGGCAATGGCTATTTTGCCTTCGGTTTGCATGAAAAATATGTTGGAGGCCGTGCCTACAGTGTAAATAATGCCTGTAGTTACTGCAATAAAAACGGTTCCGATTAGTACGGCACGGTTTAATTCTTTGTTGCTCCTCACTGTCATAAACCTCACTACAAGCTGCGGCTGAGCCAGCACACCAATGCCAACACCCATTATGAGCGAAGTTACCAGCGTATACCACCATGCCGAGCCAAATGAAGGCATCGATGTCCAACCCTGATGCCCGATAGCCTGTAGCTTTTCGGGCACCAACTGTGCCATTTCGGTCAGATTGCGGTTTGCTTCAGCAAAACTCATCCCAATGGTTTTGTAGGTCCAGAAAAGTAAAAAGAACATACTTACAAACATGATGGTTCCCTGAAGAGCATCGGTGTACATTACTCCACGCAGGCCTCCCGCGATAACATATGCAGCAATGATTAATGTGAAAATGAATAAAGCGATGTGGTAATCTATTTCAAAAATTTGTTCAATGAATACCGCACCTCCTTTGAGCACGACAGCAGCATACAGAGGCATGGCAATGAAAATCAGTGCTCCGGCAAAAACCTGAATAGATTTGCTGTTATAACTTTTCCCCATAAACTCGGGGAAAGTATGGGCTTCCAGCTTGTGCCCCATCTCCCGGGTTTTTCGGCCAAAAAAGATAAAAGCAATGATAACGCCGATAAACATATTCAGGAAGGTGAGCCAGATAAGCCCCATCCCAAAATTGGCAGCAATACCCCCAAACCCAATAATTGCTGACGATGAAATAAATGTAGCACCATACGAAACTGCCATTACAAACGGATGCATTTGTCGTCCGGCTATCAGGTAATCGCTGCTCGATTTAGTTTGACGATACCCTTTTATCCCCAAATAGGTAAGCGATAAAAGATATATCAATACGATTAATCCAAGCGTAAAAGTATTCATGGTTAGTTGGTTTTCAATTTATGCTTCGTCTTCTTTTATTTTTAACTCTTCTTTTTCCCACTTAATGTCTTCATCAAGTGGTTGATCTTTGTCGTTTCCTCCTTTGTTCCAGTTGATAATGCCATAAACCACGGCAAATATTACACAAATGAATACTAGTAAGTAGGCCATGTAAATTCCGGGATCGCTTATTCCAAACATAGTTTTATGATTTTAAGGTTCGTATTTGTGTTTTAATTTAAGCAAGGACTGTATTGTTTTTGGTTTTTGTATTTTTTGTAATTAATGTGAGAGCTACAATTACAAGTATTGAAACAGGCAATGAAATAATCATCGGGTCTAATACCGGCCATGGCATTTTGTCGAATAACACCGGTTTGCCAAATATGAATTGGGAAATGCCAAGTGCCTGAGATTCTTTTGCATGCATGAAAAGCAATGCAAATAAACTTGCTGAAAAGCCGGTTATCATACTCCAAAGTGCAGCTTTGGCTGTAGTTCTTTTCCAATATAACGAACAAAAATAAGCCGGTAAAAAGGTTGCGGCACAAATACCAAAGAATATGGCTGTTCCCCTGGCAATTACACCAATACTTAGTGTATAGCAAATGATGTAGCTGATGATAATCGCGAATGCAACACCGCCCCGTGTTGTGAGCGTGTTGTTTCGTTGTTTTTTCGATAATGTTGAAACCACATCGCGCCCTATGGATGTACCCATGGCATGAAATTGCGAACTTAAGGTTGACATGCTGGCCGATAAAATTGTGAGCATAAAAATGGCAGCAAACCATCCGGGCATCGAAGCTTTAATGTATTCAGGTATTATTTTGTCAAGGTCTTTAACTGCATTGATAGCTATTTGACCTTCGGTTTGCATGAAAAATATATTCGACACAGCACCAACAGTGAAAATGATGCCTGTGGTTGCCAAAATGAATATACAACCTATAAGCACAGCACGGTTCAGTTCCTTCGTGCTTTTTACGGTCATGAACCGAACCACAAGTTGAGGCTGGGCTAATACGCCAATGCCAACACCCAAAATAAGTGATGTTACCAGGGTGTACCACCAGGGTGAACCGGCTTTTGGCATGGTGGTCCAGCCCATGTGCCCTATGGCCCGCAGTTTATCTGGAACCTCTGAAGCCATTTCTGATAAATGGATATTGGCTTCACCAAAGCCCATGCCAATGGTTTTATAAGTCCAGATAAGAAGAAATATCATACTGGCAAACATGATGGTGCCTTGAAGGGCATCGGTATACATAACACCGCGCAGACCACCAGCAATTACGTATGCTGCAATTACCAGAGCAAAGAGAAATAAGGCTATGTTATAGTCTATTTCAAATATTTTTTCAATGAATACCGCCCCGCCTTTTAAAACAACGGCAGCGTATAATGGCATTGCAATAAAAATAACGGCCCCGGCAAATACCTGAATTGCCTTACTGTTATAACTTTTACCTAAAAATTCAGGAAAGGTGTGTGCGCCCAGATGATGCCCTATTCGTCTGGTTTTTCGCCCGAAGAACAGGAAGGCCACAACAACACCCACAAACATATTCAGAAAAGTGAGCCAGATAAGCCCCATTCCAAAGTTCGCTGCCACACCACCGAATCCAATTATGGCCGATGAAGAAATAAATGTGGCTCCATACGATATCGCCATCACAAAAGGGTGTATCTCGCCACCGGCCAAAAGATAATCTTTGTCGGAGCTTGATTTTTTGTATCCCTTGAAACCAAGGTATGTTAACGAAATAAGATAGGCCAGTACAATGAGCCCAAGTACAAAAGTGTTCATAGTTAAGTTGGTTTAGTATTATTAACAACACGTGCGTAGGCATTTTCAATATTGATATCGAGTGCTTCAAGTTTTTCAAGCATCGAATCGAGACCGCCGGGCTGATCGTCTATTTTTACGGCTACAATATGACGTAGTACACTCGAGTGTCCGTTGTCGTTTAATATTTTACAGGCTTTTTCAGGGTCGGGTACTATCAGGCTTAGAATGCCCCAGCTTGAGTTTGTTGCGCTGAGTGTCATTGCCCTGATGTTGATTTTTTCCCGCTTAAACAACGATGTTATTCGCCTTAAATAGCCCGGCTTGTTTTCAAGAAATGTTGATACCTGGTAAATCATATCGTTTGTTTTAGGTTCGTTAACTTTTTACCCGATTGTCGAAAA
>JAQIDF010000391.1 GCA_027858145.1 Prolixibacteraceae bacterium
ATTTTTACTGCATTTGATGAAGTACAAACAATATCGGTTTCGGTTTTTAAATCGGCAGTACAGTTAATGTAACTAATAACTTTATGGTCGGGATACTTAGCCTTAAACTTTCTGAATTCTTCAATCGGAGCCGATTCGGCCAGTGAGCAACCGGCTTTCATATCGGGCAGGATAACTTTCTTTTCAGGATTAATAATTTTTGCTGTTTCGGCCATAAAATGAACACCAACAAAAACAATTAAATCGGCATCGGTACGGGCAGCTTCCTGAGCCAATGC
The DNA here is from genome assembly GCA_027858145.1 of Prolixibacteraceae bacterium. GTDB lineage: Bacteria > Bacteroidota > Bacteroidia > Bacteroidales > Prolixibacteraceae > Roseimarinus. Next base: position 279 of record JAQIDF010000391.1, read on the forward strand.
CAGGCTGTCGCCCACAAAGTCTGATATATCCTGTAATTCACCTTCAATATAATAGTGACCCAGAATTACAGCATTTTTCTCTTTTTTTAAACGCTTAATCTCTTCCACAATATTGATATCTTGTGAAATATTTTCATCGTAAAAACCGTTGAGTTCAATTTTTTTATCTATTGCAGATGTTACACCAGTATCCATAATATCCTCCTTGATAATTAAACAGAGTGCAAAGTTAGAAAAATATGCTTTTTATTTAAGACTTTTATATCCCAATATTATTTCGTGTTCTGTAAATTTAACAAAATCGCCTTTTGTTGGTTTAATTAATTAAGGTCGAAGTAAAGCAGTTTTTGTGAAAACATGATATTAATCTTTTTCATCCCGGATGATATCAATTATTTTTACTGGTTAATAATTAATTATATCAGAGTAATAATTCTTTATTTGACATGCCACAAATAAGAAACATAAAAATAATGTACAATTCACATATTGAAACAATCATTCAGAATATCTTTATGCCCAAAATTTAAGCACATTATGAGAAAAATTTCTACGCTATTTTTTCTATTGTTCATCTCCTGTTCAATTAATGCACAAGTAAGTGTTAAAGGAATTGTTCTGGATGAAAACACAGAAGAGCCTTTAACTGGTGCAACGGTTGTTCAACAAGGAACAACCCGTGGAACCGTTACCGGAGTTGACGGCAGTTTTGTTTTAAAGAATTTACCGGAAACGGGGTTCACTCTTGAAATCTCATTCATTGGATATCAGGATCAAACAATTGATGTTGATGCAACCAGTGAAAAACAGGTTGATTTATCGGTAATTAAAATGAAAACCGATGCAATTGGTATTAACGAAATCAGGGTTTTGGCCAATATTGCTATCGACCGCCAAACACCGGTTGCCGTTACCAATATTAAACCTATACAAATTGAGGAGAAATTAGGGACACAAGAGTTTCCTGAAATACTGAAAACCACACCGGGAGTTTATGTTACTAAGCGTGGTGGTGGTTTTGGCGATGCCGATGTTCGTATCCGTGGTTTTGGCAGCGAAAATATTGCCGTGTTGATTAACGGTATGCCGGTTAACGGAATGGAAAACGACCGGGTTTACTGGTCGAATTGGGCCGGCCTGTCGGATGTTACCCGTACGATGCAGGTACAGCGGGGTATTGGAGCTTCCAAAATTGCCGTTCCTTCAGTTGGTGGTACCATCAATGTGTTAACAAAAACCACAGATACAAAAAAAGGCGGCAATGTTTTCTACAACATGGGTAATAACAATTACCAAAAAGTAGGTGCAACCTTTTCAACAGGATTGTTAGAGAACGACTGGGCCATAACCATGATGTTTTCAAAAACAAAAGGCGATGGTTATGTAGAAGGTACACCTTTTGAAGGCTATTCTTACTTTCTCAATGTTTCTAAAAAGATTAATGAACGGCATCAATTATCGTTTACGATTTTTGGAGCACCTCAGGAACATGCAAAAAGATATGGCTATCAGTCGCTTGATGTTCTCAAAAACCGCGAGGATGGTCACCGTTTTAATGAAGACTGGGGATATTTGGATGGGCAATTTTATAGTAATTCAACCAACTTTTACCATAAACCCGTTGCTATATTAAACCACTATTTTAATATTGACCCTGATACTTATTTAAGTTCATCAATTTATGGTTCTTATGGTATTGGTGGAGGGGGATATTCTACCGAAAATGAAGTATCGCTTTCATTTAATGAAGACGGTCAAATTGACTGGGATAAAGCATATCAGGAAAACATTGAGTATGCTGCTAACGGCAATGGTGCCGGACTTTATTTCCAGAATTCATACAACAATCACCGTTGGTTTGGCGGATTGTCCACACTAAAGAAATCGGTTGGTAATTTT
>JAQIDF010000401.1 GCA_027858145.1 Prolixibacteraceae bacterium
TTGCGTCAGTTTTTAAACGACCGCAGGGTAATTGACCTTCCATGGATACTGCAAAAGATGTTGGTTAACCTGATTATTGTGCCATTCAGGGCGCCAAAATCGACAAAACTGTACAAACGGCTTTGGACTCCCGAAGGCTCTCCATTACGAACAAACATGCTTCATCTACAACAAAAGCTACAAGACAAAAAGGTTGACAATACTGATTTTTTTATCGCCATGCGCTATCAAAATCCGTCAATAACCAAGGCTTTGCAAAGCATTAAACAAAAACAATACGATAGAATAATTATCCTGCCCCTCTTCCCGCAATATGCTTCATCCACAAACGGAACTGCAATACAGGCTGTTTGGAAACACATCCGAAAGTGGAATGTAATCCCAACAGTAGAAACCATAAGCCAGTTCTATAATCACCCGGCTTTTATTAATGCATTTGCACAAAAAATAAAGTCATATCAAACCGAGAACTACGACCATGTGGTATTCTCGTATCATGGCTTGCCCAACCGGCAATTAGAGAAAACCCATCAGGGCATAACGGCTTCATCGTGCAATTGTGCCGAAGAAATGCCAGAGCACGGCACATTTTGTTACAAAGCCACATGCTACGAAACAACACGCCAACTAGCGGGGCGCTTAGGCTTAACCAAAAACTCCTATTCTACCTCGTTTCAGTCGCGATTGTCAAAAAACTGGATGACCCCTTTTACCGATGAAACATTAGAACAATTGGCTAAAAACGGAAAAAAACGAGTACTGGTTGCAGCTCCGGCTTTTGTTGCCGATTGTCTTGAAACAACGGTAGAAATTGGTTACGAGTACCAAAAAATGTTTATCGAAAAAGGCGGCGAAAAACTCACGATGGTTGTAAGCCTTAATGCTGACGATGAATGGACAGATGCACTTTTAAAAATAATAAATTGATTACTTCTCATCATCCCCGATTTTTAATTATCATATTTATTTTTTACATTGTATGAACTTTACAATAAATTTTTGTTTGAAAAACAGAGAAATGGAGTCCAGAAACCATACTTAAAAACGGGGCGTAACCGAAAAGCCACACGAGTAGGACAAAACTCTTAAACCTATGGAAGAAAATCAAAACATTCCTGTACAGAACGAATCAAGTGTAGTAAAAACCAGTGATTGGATACTTACGATTTTAATTTTAGCCATTCCGCTAATCAACATCATTATGCTTTTTGTGTGGGCTTTTGGCTCTGGTGCCAATCCAAACAAATCAAATTTTGCAAAAGCAGCATTAATATGGTTATTAATTGGTATAGTTGTTTCTGTATTTGTATCAATTGTTTTTGGAACAGCATTTTTGGCTGGCATGTCGAATATTTAGCAAAACACGACACATAAACTAAAAAAAACCGTTGAAAAAGTAAATTTCAACGGTTTTTTTTTAATGTTTTATTTTAGTACAACACAAATCTCATGTCTTACATCTAAAATCTAACGATCTGTTTTCAATAAGCTAAAGCAAACAATACCCGTTTATTCGATGGCTTTCCGGTATAAATACATTTTCCTTCTTCCTCTTTTGCATCGAAGGGAACACAACGTATTGTAGCTTTGGTTTCATCTTTTATTTTTTGTTCTGTTTCGGGCGAGCCGTCCCAATGCGCTGAAATAAAACCACCTTTATTATTCAGTACATCTTTAAATTCATCCCAGGTATCCACCTCGGTTGTATGCTCTGTACGGAAGTCGAAAGCCTTATTGTAGATTGAATTTTGAATATCATCTAATAAGCTTTCAATGTATTCGTCAATCCCCTCCATCTGCACTACTTCTTTTGAAAGCAAGTCACGACGGGCAACTTCAACGGTTCCGTTTTCAATATCGCGTGGACCGATAGCCAATCGTACAGGAACCCCCTTCAGTTCATATTCGGCAAATTTCCAACCCGGTTTTTTTGCATCACTATAGTCATATTTAACCGAGATACCTTTTGCACGCAGCTTTTCAATAATCGCTTCAGCTTTTTCAGAAATTTGTGATAACTGTTCATCCTTTTTATAAATTGGAACAACAACCACCTGAAATGGAGCAAGTTTTGGAGGCAGCACCAAACCGTTATCATCGGAATGAGCCATAATAAGAGCCCCCATCAAACGGGTAGATACACCCCACGATGAAGCCCACACGTACTCTAGTTTGCCCTCTTTATTTGCATATTGAACATCAAATGCTTTCGCAAAATTCTGCCCTAAAAAGTGAGAAGTACCTGACTGTAAAGCTTTACCATCCTGCATTAAAGCTTCAATACTCAGGGTGTCCAAAGCACCGGCAAAACGTTCGTTTTCCGATTTATGTCCTTTTATTACCGGCATAGCCATGTATTTTTCAGCAAAATCGGCATATACATTAACCATCTTGAATGTTTCCTCAATTGCCTCTTCTTTAGTTGCATGGGCTGTATGCCCTTCCTGCCATAGAAACTCGGTAGTACGAAGAAATAAACGCGTGCGCATTTCCCAACGTACAACATTAGCCCATTGGTTACATAGAATTGGAAGATCGCGCCAAGATTGAATCCAGTTTTTGTAAGTATTCCAAATAATCGTTTCCGATGTTGGGCGAACAATTAGCTCCTCTTCAAGCTTTGCATCAGGATCAACCACTATCCCATTTCCGTCTTCATCATTTTTCAGCCGGTAATGCGTAACAACAGCACATTCTTTTGCAAACCCTTCAACATGAGCGGCTTCTTTACTGAAAAAAGATTTTGGAATAAATAAGGGAAAATATGCATTTACATGGCCTGTTTCTTTAAACATTTTATCAAGCTGAGCCTGCATTTTCTCCCAAATTGCATAACCATAAGGTTTTATAACCATACAGCCCCTAACGGCTGAATTTTCGGCAAGATCGGCTTTAACTACCAGATCGTTGTACCACTGTGAATAATTTTCACTCTTTGAAGTTAATTCCTTCGCCATATCTTTTCTTTTGGTATAGTATTTGTTTAATTTGTAATACAATAAAGAGTACAAATAAAGCACAAAAATACAAAAATATAAAGCCTAAGGAGGACAACTTATGAAACGTAAATTAATCATCATCACAATTGCAGCATTAATTGCCACAGCTTGTAGCACCAACACGCAAACTGCCGGTAATTATGCTGATGACCTTTATTACTGGCCCGGCGACGATGTTCCACAAATCAGCAATGAAGAGCTCGAAGAATTAGAACAAAGCACAAAGCCTGATGACAATGTTGTAATTATTAGCGAATTAGGCCAAAACGAGAAAGGTTCTAAAACACTTGATAATTATATATATGCCGAGGATGAACCCGATTGGTATAACGAGGTTCAGGCTTATAACCTAAGCAATACTCAGGGCGAAGGAC
>JAQIDF010000471.1 GCA_027858145.1 Prolixibacteraceae bacterium
TTTATTCAATTGTTATGGAAAACCAGTTGTTAATTTATAATACATTAACCCGAAAAAAAGAAGTTTTTAAACCCATTATTCCCGGTCACGTGGGCATGTATGTTTGCGGTCCTACCGTATACGGACATGCGCATTTAGGGCATTCGCGCCCGGCCATTACTTTCGATTTGGTGTTCCGATACCTGATGCATATTGGTTACAAAGTGCGTTACGTGCGCAACATTACCGATGTGGGGCACCTGGTTGCTGATGCCGATGAGGGGGAGGATAAAATTGCGCAAAAAGCCAGGGTTGAGAAAGTGGAGCCCATGGAAGTGGTGCAAACCTATACCAACAGTTACCGGCACAATATGGAGCAACTCAATGTATTGCCGCCAAGCATTGAACCAACAGCTACCGGCCATATTATTGAACAGATTGAACTGGCCAAAAAGCTTCTGGAAAAGGGTTATGCTTATGAGAGTAATGGCTCGGTATATTTCGATGTGCAGAAATACTCCAACGATTTTGAATACGGGAAACTTTCGGGGCGGAAAATTGAAGATTTACAGGCCAACACCCGCGAACTTGAAGGGCAGGACGAGAAGCATTCGGGGCTCGATTTTGCCATATGGAAAAAAGCCCAACCCGAGCATATTATGCGCTGGCCTTCGCCGTGGAGCGATGGATTTCCCGGGTGGCATACCGAGTGTGTCGCCATGAGTACCAAGTATCTGGGTGAAAAGTTTGATATTCACGGTGGTGGCATGGATCTTATGTTCCCGCACCACGAGGCAGAAGTAGCGCAAAGTTGTGCTACCCTTGGCCACGAGAGTGTGAACTACTGGGTGCACAACAACATGATTACCATAAACGGGCAAAAAATGGGCAAGTCGTTGGGTAACTTTATCACCCTCGATGAGTTTTTTGAAGGGAAGCATCAGTTGTTGGAAAAACCATACAGCCCGATGACCATCCGCTTTTTTATGTTGCAGGCACACTACCGTAGCACGGTTGATTTTTCGAACGAGGCTCTGCAGGCTGCCGAAAAGGGGCTTGAGCGACTGATGAAAGCGGTTACATTGCTTGAAAATATTAAGCCTTCGGGTAATTCAACTGTTGACGTTGATAAGATTGAAGCGGATTGCTATACGGCGATGAACGATGATTTTAACAGCCCCATAGTGATAGCAAACCTGTTTGATGGTGTGCGGATGATCAATTCAATTAACGATGGCAAAGCCACTATTGACGAACAAGGCCTGGCAAAGCTAAGAAAGCTGTTCAGCGATTTTGTTTTCGATATTCTTGGGTTGAATAACGAAGAAGAAAGCGAATCAGGATCTGATGAGACGCTGACCGAAGTGGTGAACCTGTTGCTTAACACCCGCATGGAGGCCAAAGCTGAGAAAAACTGGGCATTGGCCGATAAGATCCGTGATGAACTGACAAAGCTGGGTTTCGAGATAAAAGATAAGAAAGACGGTTTTGAGTGGGGCGTTAAGGGGTAATCCGGAACCCTGTGAAATATGCTTCTACTGTCGCATTTCACAGGGTGACCTGAAGCTTCAAATTATCTTTCCATTACTTTTTTATCAAATCGTAATTTCTCATTTGCTTATAATGTTTACCAGAATCTGCGATTACATATATTTGTACTTCATTAAAAACCATTAAAACCAAGTAAATATGGCTGAGTTTGTTTATCAGAAACCGTTTCCTATAAAAAAAGACACTACAAAGTACCGCTTGCTTACCAGCGACTATGTTTCAACTGTTGACTTCGACGGGCGTAAAATACTGAAAGTTGACCCGAAAGGTCTTGAGTTACTGTCAAAAGAGGCAATGGCCGATGTTTCGTTTTATTTGCGTCCTGCACATCTTGAAAAAGTCCGCAGTATTCTTGATGACCCCGAAGCAACCGATAACGACCGTTTTGTGGCACACACGATGCTGATAAACCAAGTGGTATCTGCCGAAGGCGATTTGCCAACATGCCAGGACACCGGTACGGCAATCGTAGTGGGCAAGAAGGGCGAAAATGTTTTTACCGGTGCCAACGATGCTGAATATCTGTCGAAGGGTATTTATAATACCTACTTAAACAGAAACCTACGCTATTCGCAGGTGGTGCCATTCTCGATGCTTGAAGAGAAAAATACCGGAACGAACCTTCCAGCCCAAATTGATATTTATTCGGAGCAGGGAAATGAATATGAGTTTCTGTTTGTAACAAAAGGCGGAGGCTCTGGCAACAAAACATTTTTGTATCAGCAAACAAAAGCATTGCTTACCGAGGAAGGTCTGACAAAATTTGTGAAAGAAAAAATTAAAGACCTTGGAACTTCTGCATGCCCACCATATCACCTTGCTTTGGTAATAGGGGGAACATCGGCCGAGGCTACACTTACTACTGTGAAAAAAGCATCGGCTGGATATTACGACCACCTGCCAACTGAAGGAAACGCTGGTGGTCAGGCTTTCCGTGACCTTGAATGGGAAGAAAAAGTATTGAAAATATGTCAGGAGAGTGGTATTGGAGCGCAGTTTGGTGGTAAATATTTTGTGCACGATGTTCGCGTGATCCGCCTGCCCCGTCATGCTGCTTCTTGCCCGGTTGGTTTGGGCGTTAGCTGTAGTGCCGACCGTAACATCAAAGCCAAAATCAACGAAGAGGGTATCTTTCTTGAAGAGCTTGAGAAAAACCCGCGTCGTTTCTTACCTGAAAAATCACCTGAGATGGCCGATCCGGTAAATATCGATCTCGACCGCCCGATGGATGAGGTGTTAAAAGAATTAACCAAGCACCCGATTAAGACACGTCTGAACTTGTCGGGTACGTTGATTGTGGCCAGAGATATTGCCCATGCTCAAATTAAGAAGATGATTGATGAAGGCAAGCCTATGCCTGAGTACTTTAAAAATCATCCGGTATATTATGCAGGACCTGCTAAAACACCTGCAGGAATGCCATCAGGAAGTTTCGGACCAACCACCGCTTCTCGTATGGATCCGTATGTTGACGAGTTCCAGAAATTGGGCGGATCGATGATTATGGTCGCTAAAGGCAATCGTTCACAACAAGTAACCGATGCTTGTAAGGCTAATGGTGGTTTCTATTTGGGATCGATTGGCGGACCGGCAGCTATTCTTGCCAAAGAAAGCATTAAGTCGGTTGAAGTTGTCGATTTTGAAGACCTTGGAATGGAAGCTGTGCGAAAAATCAGGATAGAGAATTTCCCGGCATTCATTATTGTTGATGATAAAGGAAACGATTTCTTTGCTGAGATATAATAAAGAAAAAATCCAACTACTGTTTGTTAACAATAGTTGGATAATTATAAGGGGTGGATGATGGGAATCGAACCCACGACCCCTGGAACCACAATCCAGTGCTCTAACCGACTGAGCTACAACCACCATGAATGCGCTGTTTTTCTAACGCGGTGCAAATATACTATTTTATTTTATTCTTGATAAAAAAATGAAAAGAAATATCGGCATTTTTGTCTTGTGTTTACTTATCTTAAAACGATTTTCTATTTACGCTTATTTAATTATGTTTTTGAATTCTAATTTGTAATTTTATCATTGTAAAAACAGTTGATACGTGTTTTATTGATTCTGTTTTGTTAACAGGGATTACTTTATTTTATACACTATGTACGAAGGAATAATTGAAACATTAATAAAGTTTTTTGCAATTGTAACCGATTATGGTAAAGAATCGGCTGTCAGCGATGCAGAATCACTTGTAGAGTCGTACCTGAAAGAAAATTTCAGTAAGGAAATGGTTGAGAAGTACATGGAGCTTTACAAAGAGAATGTTCATTATTACCATGTACAGCATCGCGAGATTATATATGGTGATTATGGTGAAGGCGAGCGTATTATCAATCGCGAATATTTGAATAAAATGTGTGATAGTATTGTTGAGCTGTTTGACCTTGAATCACGATATATGATAGTGGTTCAGCTTCTTAACTTTATTTATAAACCCGAAGAAGATGTTACGCACGAGCTTCGGATATTGGATGTTATTGCTGAAGGCCTGAAAGTTCAGGTTGATGAATACAATGATTTAAAAACGTTTTATCTCGATTCAATTGGAAAGGTAAATCATAAAGAACAGCTTTTTGTTGTCAATGGAAATGAATCATATCACGACCCGGATATTAAACATCTGTACAGGGAGAAACAGCGTGTAGAATTAGAAATTATTCGAATTAGAAGCATTAATACCCTGTTTTTTAAGTATTGGGGGCCACGAAATATGTATTTGAACGGTCACCGCTTGTCGCAAGACCGGCTTTATGTTTTTCCAACAGGTGGTATTCTTCGGACATCGCGGATTATCCCAATTTACTACAGCAGTATTATGTCGCGGTTTATACGGCAACAGGGTAAGCCTATTATCGTATACGAGGCAAAAAATATTGAATATAAATTCAGTAAAAAAGTTTATGGACTTCACCCTTTAAGCTTTCAGGAACGATCGGGCGATTTGGTTGGGATAATGGGTGGAAGTGGTGTTGGTAAAACCACATTGCTGAATGTTTTAAACGGGAAGCTTAAACCGCGCCAAGGACAGATAACAATAAACGGGTATGATATTCATGATTCGGCAACCGAAGAGCAACTAAAAGGTGTAATTGGTTATGTGCCACAAGATGACTTGCTCATTGAAGAGCTAACAGTTTATCAAAACCTGAAATTCAATGCGCGCCTTTGCTTTGGAAACATGAACGAAGGGGAAATTGAAAAAATTATAGAGAAAGCACTGTTTGATTTTGACCTGGTTGAAGCTCGCGATTTGATTGTTGGCAGCCCGCTGAAAAAAATTCTCAGTGGCGGGCAAAGAAAACGGCTCAATATTGCACTGGAGTTAATGCGCGAGCCCTCAGTGTTATTTGTGGATGAGCCAACTTCAGGCTTATCATCATCCGATTCGGAGAAAGTGATGTACTTGCTCAAACGTCAATGCCTGAAGGGGAAGTTGGTGATTGCTAATATTCACCAACCATCGAGTGATATATACAAGTTGTTCGATCGCATGATTGTTATGGATAAGGGCGGACGGGTTGTGTTTTTTGGCAACCCAATGGAAGCGGTTACTTATTTTAAAAACGAAGCCAATTATGTGAATCCCGATGAAAGCGAATGTATGACGTGTGGTAGTGTTAAAACCGAGCAGCCTTTGCGTATTATCGAAGAGCGTATGGTTGATCCCTTTGGACGAAGCATCCGTAAGCGCAAAATATCGCCCGAAGATTGGTACATCCGCTACAAAGAAAAGGTAGAACCGCGTGTGGTTGATTTTATGAAACAAAACCCGGTTGAAAGCAAAATTATTCCTGACAATTATTTCAAGATCCCGAAGTGGTTTGAGCAAATGAGGCTTTATTTTAAGCGCGATTTCGCCACCAAACGATCGAACAGACAATATCTTTCAATTGCATTGCTCGAGGCGCCTTTGCTGGCTTTAATTTTGGGTTTTTTTTCAAAATATACACCTACGGGGGAGTATATCTTCGGAAGCAACGATAATATCCCTGCCTTTTTATTCATGAGTGTGGTCGTTGCAATGTTTATTGGTTTAAGTATTAGTGCTGAAGAAATATTTAAAGACCGGAGGATATTAAAGCGGGAAGAGTTTCTGGATTTGAGCCGTGGCGCATATTTTACATCAAAAATACTGATTTTGTTTGCTATATCGGCTGTGCAGGTTTTGCTTTTTGTACTTATCGGGTATTACATGCTGGGTTTTAAGGGGTTGATGTTCACTAACTGGGCAATACTTTTCACCACAGCTTGTTTTGCCAATTTGTTAGGGCTTAATTTATCGGCTGGTTTAAATTCGGCTGTAGCTATTTACATTCTTATCCCGCTTTTACTTGTACCGCAACTTCTTCTGAGTGGGGTTATTGTTGATTTTAACAAAATGCACCCTTCGATGAGTAGTTATTCGCGAACACCAATAATTGGTGATTTAATGACGTCGCGATGGTCGTACGAGGCTTTGTCTGTTAACGAGTTTGCCAATAACGAATATCGTGAAAACTTTTTTGAGTTAGAGCGTGAAAAAAATACTTATGGTTTTAAAGCTTTTTATTGGAGCTCTGAGGTAGAAAAGTATTCTAATTATTTTGAAAAAGCCAAAGATGAAGACGAGAAGGATGAGTACCGGTTAATTCTTGAAGCGGCTTTGCCCGATATAAGAGATGTTGCAGAGATACCCTCCGATTCAATGCAAAAAATCAACTCCCACCTTGATGAAGGGGGAAGTTTAGCAGTTTACCGTTATTATTTGTCAAAAGCGTACGACTTTTTTAAGCAAGGGCATAGTGATGTTACTTCGAAATTGGATAATAAATATGCGGCCATGCTTCAACGTTTTGATGGTGATACTGATGCACTGTCCCGATATCGCGATCAACATGTAAATAAAACCCTTGAGCGTATTGTGCGAGATAAATTTTCGTTGCAAAAAATCCGTTTGATTGATCATCGTATTGTACAAGGCGATGAGCCCATTTTCAGGGCTCCGTTTTATCATAACGGGAGTTCGCACTTTTATGCTTCGTATAAGCAAATAGGCAACCTTAAAATTGATACCGTTTGGTTTAACATTATTGTGATGTGGATATTTACTGTATTGATGATGATGTCGTTGTATTTTAACTTACTCAGGAAATCGTTGGCGTATATTGAAAATTGGAGGTTGTTGCAATTATCGAAACTACGCGACAAAATATTTTATAATCCTACTGCATTCAGTAATAAGAAATCGAAAAAATAGACAAAAAAAAACAGGAACGTAGTTGATGTTCCTGTTTTTTTAAGATTTCTACTAAAATATTTTAGTTAAACAACTCGTCGAGTTTTTGTTTTAGCTCTTCACCGCGAAGGTTTTTAGCAATGATCTTTCCTTCTTTATCAAGAAGTACAGTATATGGAATACCGGTAACACCGTAAAGATCGGCTACAGCACCCTGGTTTTCCTTATCGGCCAGGTCCCA
>JAQIDF010000472.1 GCA_027858145.1 Prolixibacteraceae bacterium
ATTCGTGACCCTAAATTTTATTTGAATGCTAAAGGTATTAAAGCAATGGTTAATACCGAGGTAGTAACCATTGATAAATCGCGCAAAGTGGTTGAAACTGTGGATTTGGTATCGGGCAAAAAGGTAGATGTGCCATACGACAGTTTGATTATTACTACGGGTGCAATACCTAAAATGCCACCTGTTGAAGGGGGTGATCTAGAAGGGATAACCACTTTGCAATCGATGAAGGATGCTGATTACTTACGCAAAATTCGTGATGACAAACAAATATCGAAAGCAGTAGTTATAGGCGGTGGTCTTATTGGTATTGAAACAACAGAGGCACTAAATTTGGCCGGAATCGAAGTAACGGTTATTGAATTACTGCCTCAATTGCTTACTTTTCTTGATTATAGCATGGCTAAACTGGTTGAGAACCATGTAAAATCAAAAGCCAATGTAATAACCAACAACGGTGTGGCGAAGTTTATTGGCGAAAACGGAAAACTGAAAGCTGTTAAGTTACAGAATGGTACTGAAATTCCTTGCGAACTGGCTGTTGTAGCAATTGGTGTGATGCCTAACTCGAAGCTGGCAAGCAAAGCTGGTATTGCCGTTGGTGGCATGGGTGGAATTACAGTTGATGAATACATGCAGACATCGGAAGAGGGCATTTATGCTGCCGGCGACTGCGTGGAAATTACAAATTTAATTACCAACAAAAAAGTATTGGCTCCGTATGGTGACCTTGCAAACCTACAGGGTCGTGTAGCTGGTGAAAATGCCGTTTTGGGCAATTTGGTTACATTCAAAGGAACTATTCAAACTGGTATTTGCAAAGTGTTTGATTACAATGTTGGGGCAACCGGACTTTCAGAAGATAATGCCAGGAAACATGGAATTAAAGTTGAAACGGTTATTAATGCTAGTCCTGATAAGCCGGGGTTCATGCAAGGTAAACTACTAATTACAAAGCTGATAGTTGATGACGATACCTGTCGTATTTTGGGTGCGCAGTGTATTGGCCCGGGTGATGTAAGTAAGCAAATCGCAATTTGGGCTATGGCCATTCAGGCTAAAATGTGTGTTGACGATATGATAAATGCCGACTTCCCATATGCACCTCCGTTTTCTTTAGCCATCGATCACAGTATAGCAACGGCTCATATTATGCAAAACAAGCGGAAGGGGCGTTTTGTAGGTATTAAACCTTATGAAGTGAAGGAGAAGCTCGATAATAAAGAAAATATCTTTTTTCTTGATCTGCGCGGCTACGACGAATACGAAGCCATGAGGCTGGGAAGAGGAGAAATGCTTATTCCGTTGGGTGAATTGCGCCAAAGGTTGAATGAGCTTCCAGAGGATAAAAATACTGAAATTATTACCTTTTGTAAAATATCGCTCAGAGGTTATGAAGGAGCTACTGTGTTAATGGCACACGGATACAGCAACGTAAAAGTAATGGAGGGAGGAATAATGGCCTGGCATCATAAACGTGAAAAATAATGATTAAGTAATGAAGGAATCAATAAGCGAATCAATAACACGCACGGTGCGGTATAGCGACACCGACCAGATGGGCTTTATGCACCATTCAAATTATGCCCGGTATTATGAAGATGCCCGTACAGCGCTGTTTCGGAAACTGGGGTTGCCGTATTCCGAAATCGAAAAGGAAGGTCTTTTGATGCCGGTAGTTCGAATGGATGCTCATTTTAAACAGCCCCTTCGGTAAGAAGAGGAGTTTACCGTAACAACATGGCTGGAAAAAATGCCTGCTTCTACCATTACTTTTCATTACGAGATGGTGAACGAAAATGAAGAAGTAGTGCATACAGCTAAAGTTGTTCTGGCTTTTCTTTCATCAAAAACCGGCAAAGCCTGCCGACCACCTGAAAAATTATTGAATATGTTGTCAGCTAAAGTCAATAGTCAATAGTTAATAGTCATTAGTAAGTTACTTACCTACTAATGACCAATGCTGGGAGCTTGCGACCAGTCCCGAACTCGCTTCGGGAACCAATGACCAATTTTTGTTTTATAGATGATTGAGAAACCGTTTTCCATGTATGTGGGGGGCGGTTTTTCGTTTTATATAAAGCCAGGTATATAATGTTATCTGAAACCTGTATTTGAAATTCCTTTGTTAACATCTTGCTAAATCGGTAAACTCAGCTGAAATAATTTTGTTAACTTTCATGAAGGAATTTTATTTTTGGTCATAAACACAATAGATCGTTAGATTTTAGATATGAGACAATAGAATTGTTTGCAATACGCTAAATATCAGTAATTTAGACAAACACCTCATAGGGTTATAAACACCTCATTGTCAATGGCTTAAAAAATACAAACGAACTGTTGAAACATATACAACGCAATTACTGGTTCATGGAGTTTTTAATTATTGTGCTTATTAGTTTTTCCGGAGCTTTGTTTTCACCGCTCTTGTTCAGGCTTTTCCCGAAAAAAGCCGGATTGATGATGACTGCTATACCGCTGTTCTTGTTTAGCTGGGCTTCGGTTAAAATGTGGCACATTGTTGAAGGAAGCGTATTTCAGGATTCTATAACATGGGTTGAAAGTTTCGGCCTTGATTTAATCTTCAGACTCGACGGTCTCAGTGTTTTCTTTCTGATGCTGATTACAGGATTTGGCGTTTTTATTCATGTATATGCCAATTCGTATTTGGCGCATGATAAGAACCGACCGCGTTTTTTTGTGTTTTTATCGTTATTTATGGGCGCCATGGTCGGACTGGTAATGTCGGGTTCGCTGTTGCTGATGTTTGTTTTTTGGGAACTCACCAGTTTAAGCTCATATCTGCTCATTGGCTATTATCACAATAAAGAGAAGTCACGTGATTCGGCACTGCAGGCCATGTTAGTAACGGTAATGGGTGGCTTGTTTATGCTGGCCGGCATCATACTTATTGGTCACGAGGCCGGAACCTTCCGCTTCGACGAGTTGATGGCCAATCCCGACCTTGTATTGCAAAGCCCGAATGTAAACCTCATTTTTATATTGCTGGCCATTGGTGCTTTTACCAAGTCGGCGCAGTTTCCTTTTCACTTTTGGTTGCCCAATGCAATGGAAGCACCGGCTCCGGTGAGTGCTTACCTGCATTCAACCACTATGGTAAAAGCCGGGATATTCCTGTTGGCACGCATATCGCCGGTGTTTAACGGTCTCCCGTTATGGCATGTTCTGCTCCCGGCTGTTGGTGGTTTTACCATGGTTTACGGGGCTGTTATGGCTATCATTCATACTGACCTGAAAAAAATTCTTGCTTATACAACGGTTAGTGCGTTAGGGATTATGGTTATGCTCCTGGGTATTGGCACAACAGTGGCTGTGCAGGCTGCAATGATTTTTGTTCTGGCCCATGCGTTGTACAAAGGAACCTTGTTTATGGTGGCAGGTAATATTGACCACGAAACCGGTACCCGTGATGTGAATCAGCTTTCAGGGCTTAGGAAAAAACTGCCATATACTTTTATTGCAGCGGCACTGGCAGCAATGTCGATGTCGGGAGTTGTGCCATTTTTCGGTTTTGTCGCAAAGGAAATATTGTACAATGCGGCAGCTCATAGTCAGGGATGGAGTTATCTTACGTTGGCAGCTACTTTTGTTGCTGGTGTATTGTTTGCATCCCTGGCCATCGAAATAGGCTATAAAATATTTTTCGGCAAAGAAGTTGAAACCCCCAAACATGCCCACGAGGCTCCGCGCGGAATGTTATTTGGCCCGGTAGTGGCCGCTGTTTTAGGATTAATTGGAGGCATATTTGCCGAGCAGTTGGCTCAACCGCTTTTGCATCACACTTCGAATGTGGTTATAAAGGTTGACAGTGTTTTAAAACTTACGCTTTGGCATGGTTTTACACTTATTTTTGGATTGAGTTTGCTGACCCTGGCAGCAGGTTGGGGCGTGTATCGTATTCGTCATAAAATCAGGGGTTTTGCCGACCGTTTTAGTCTGGGCAACCTGTTTGGCCCCGAGGCCATTTATAAACAATTTATTCCAAACCTGTTGAAAGTGTCCAAGGCACAAACCCGCTTTTTTCAATCGGGATTGCTCCGTAATTACCTTATAATTATTGCTGTGTTTTTTGTGGGGATGGTCTTTTTAGTAGTGGGCTTTGGCAGTTTTGATGTCCCCTTTCTCGATTTATTTCACTCATCGGTAGGTTTTCGCTGGCACGAGGTGTTGATTGTAGCCATTATGCTCATAGCACTGGGTGTAGTACTCACTTCACAGTCGAGATTGACGGTAATTATTGCGCTGGGGCTGGTCGGTTATGGTACTGCCATGATTTTCCTGTTCTTTGGTGCTCCCGATGTGGCTATGACACAATTCCTGATAGAAACCCTTACCGTGGTGCTTTTTGTGCTTATTCTGAATAAACTGCCCAAATTTGTTGATATTTCAACATCGATGCGGCGCAGGTTTATTGCCCCGGCCTTGCTGTTTGGGTTTACTATGACGTTCTTGTTATTGTGGGTACACCAAGGTGAAATTGACCCGTCATTGAAAGAATATTTTGTCGAAAACAGTTATATACAAGCCAAAGGGCATAATATTGTGAATGTAATTTTGGTCGATTTCAGAGGACTCGACACCCTTGGCGAAATTACCGTTTTAGTGGTTGCGTCATTGGGCGTTTACTCGCTGTTGAAGATTGTAAAAGAAGATAAACCCCGGCT
>JAQIDF010000480.1 GCA_027858145.1 Prolixibacteraceae bacterium
TGGTTGCGTATTTCGTTTCGGTAAGCATCATATACTTTTCGTTGTTCATCGTTCATGGTGCAAAAAATAACGTCTTCGGTTTTTGGTGGCAACTCGGTGGCTACTTGTTCTTTGGTGCGGCGCATAATAAAAGGCGAGACCATTTTTTGTAATTCGGCAGCACGTTTTTGGTCACTGTCGCGGTCGATTGGTGTTGAAAAATCTTCGCGAAATTGTTTGTTGCTGCCTAGTATTCCGGGGTTTACAAAACTCATTTGAGCGTAAAGATCAAAAGTCCCATTTTCAATAGGGGTGCCGGTCATGGCCAAACGGTTATTAGCTTTTAAAACTTTTACGGCCTTGTATCGTTTTGATGCCGGGTTTTTAATGGCTTGCGATTCATCAAGTATGATATAATTGTACTTGATGTCTTTCAGAAAACTAATGTCGTTGATAATATGTCCGTAAGTTGTAATTACAACATGATATTCGTTAAAATGGTCAGTGCTTTTGGTGCGTTCAGGGCCATAATGAAACAGTGCTTTAAGCGAAGGGCAAAACTTTTCAATTTCGTTTTGCCAGTTAAAAATTAAAGTAGTGGGGACAATGACAAGCGAGGGGGCTTTGCTTTTTGTTGAAATTATTTTCAGAAATGTAATGGCTTGCAGGGTTTTACCAAGCCCCATGTCATCGGCCAAAATACCGCCCCATTTAAATTCGTGAAGGAAGTTGAGCCAGTTCAGTCCTTCTTTTTGATAGTGTCTGAGTGTTCCCTTTATTCCAGCCGGGGTTTTTACTTTTTTTATTTCAGTGAACGACTTTAGTTTTTGGGTTTTCTCTGATAATTCTTTCAATACATCTTCGTCTTTAATGTTTTCGAATAAATCATCGATTAGCGGAAATTTCGTTTTTGAAATGCGAATTTTCCCTTCTTTTATTTCACCCGCACGAAGGTAGCGTTCAAATTTATCGAGCCATTCCTGTGGTAACAGACCGATGGTGCCATCGGCCAGTTTAATGTACTTTTCTTTCTTTATGAGCGATTTTCGTACTTCTGTGAGCGATACTTTATTGTCGCCAAATGCTATGTCTACTTTGGCTTCAAACCAGTCGCGGCCTGAGCTGAGATTGGTGCTTATAGAGGCTTGATTTGTGTTATAGCGGAAGTTTTTTAGTTCGTTGAGTCCATATACTTCAATGCCGACTTCCTGAAGTTTGGCAAATGCATCGAAAAACCAGTAGTTTTCAATCATTTGTTGCGCTTTCAGGTTGTAAAATTCGTATGGGAATTGTTTTTGAAATTGGGGGTGTAGCGACCTGAAAAATGTTTCAAATTCTTCTTCATAACCGGCATCACGAATTTGTTGGTGAATGGTTTGGCCATTTATTTTGAGGGGGATGCCTTTTTTCAGAATTTCTACTTCAATCTCATTTTGGTATTCAACTACCGGTTTAAACATTACAAAATTTCCTTCTCCGCTAATGTAAATTCTCTTGCTTACGGGTTTCAGCTTCATAGTTTTAATTTCAAAATTCTCAATGTTGTCAAATTTAACTTCAATGTTTTCAGCAAGTGGCAACAGAAATTCATTTAGAAGAATTTCAGTATGTTTTTTTGCTATTCTGAGAGGTTGTGGCTTTTTAATGTTACGGTATAATTCAAAACTCTGGTGCTCGTTTTCAAAAGCATAAAGATGGTTTCCCTGTGAAAAGAACAGGAAACTGAAAAAGTTTTGATGGTTGGCATCGGGAATAAATTCGTTTTGGTTGATTTCAACGCGAGGTTGAATTTCAGTAAAAAACTTCGTTTGAGCGACCCTGTAAAAGAATTTGGCTTTATGGCGCGATAGTTCGATGCCCGTAATGTCTGATTTTCGTAACTTTCCATGGTAAAGGTCGTAGGCCAGGCCTCTGTATGAAAACAAATGGGGATGACCGCTTAACAGGTCAATGATTTCGTTGATGTATTGGTGGTAGAAATGGCTGTGTTCACGGGTTATCGGGTAATCGGGATGATTATTGTTGCTGATTTTTTTGTTTGTTATGCGTCTGTTTAGATTCTTTTCGCTGATTTTTTTACTCAATGAAATGATTTTTTCATCAATAGGCGTTTCGCTTACCGGAGTGTGATTATCTTCGTTGTAAACTGAGATATTCGAAATTATTGTCGTTCCGGCCTTGTTAAGCTTACCGGTAATTGGTGTAATGCTAATCATGTCATCGTGTTTGCTGCTAAGCGCATAGCCAATGGCATACTTGCTTTCTTTTTTTGACTCTTCTGCCGGTCGTTCGGCAAAATCGGGTTTAATAATATTTATATCAGGGTTTTGGTTGGGCAGATTTCGTTTTTTCGATTTGTTTAATAATTCTTCGTTAACCGGTAAAACACCAATGAATTCCACCGGGAGGATGGGGGTGATTGTGTTATTTTCTAATGAGAATGTCACAAAATCATTTGGTGAAATTATTTCTTCCATCCCATAGTCTTTGGTAACATCTTGTTTAAAAAGTTTGAGCTTATCTGACCTTATAACCAGTGGAAAATATTCTTGAGTTGACAGATGGTAAAGCGTTAGAAGTTTGTGTTTGCAATAATCGTTCGATTTTAGTTGACAATTACAGGTTAGTGTCAACTGGTCGTTTTGGTGTTCAACTATTACCTGATGGTGTTTTTGGGTCCAGTATCCGGTGTAAATATGGCACTTTAGTTTGTTGTGGTGTAGCGACTTTATTTCAACGCGCATATCAAACATATACCCCGGTAAAATGTTGCGTTGGCGAAACAAGTTTTCAACTAATTCTTTACTGAATTCTTTCGCGGGAATAGATTTAGTTGCACGTTGCAGATCCTCGGTAAAAGGTATTTCAAGTAAATTATTATGATCGTGTTTGTCAAAATCAATAAGTGCTGCCACCTGGTGCTTGCAAATCCCCTTGCCTGAATATGGGCAGTTGCAGCTGGTTTCTATGTGGTTGTCATCGTAATGGGTAACAATAACATCATAAACACCACTATTCCCAAAAACATTGTATTCTATGGTCAGTGGGTCGTCCGAAAGTTCTGCGCTGTCGATGATGTGGTTGTTTTTATAATAGATAACGCCCCTGCTAAAGCTCGATGGCATGGTGTGAACATGGCAATAAACTTCGATATGTTTATGGTTGAATTTGTGCATCTTTTTAAAATGTAATATGAAGAGGGTAAAAATAAGATAAAGTAATGAAGAAGGAAAAAATTATCGCGATACGAAAAAAATCGTAGAAAAATTTGCATCTACGAAATTTGTCGTATATATTTGTACGAATAAAATCGTAGATAGATATGAGCGGAAAGAAAACAACACCTACTGCGTCTGAATTAGGGATATTGAACGTGTTATGGGCGCGTGGGCCTTTAACCGTAAAGTCAGTGCACGAGGCGTTATTGGCAACAAAAGATGTAGGCTATACCACTACGTTAAAAATTATGCAGAACATGCACGATAAAGGTTTTGTGTCGCGCAAACCCCAGGGACGGAGCCATATTTATGAGGCCGCCTATGAGCAGGAAGAAACACGCGGGCGCTTGCTCGACCGTTTTGTTGATTCAACATTCTCGGGCTCGGCTTCGAGCCTGGTAATGCAGTTGCTTGGAAACAAAAAAACAAGCAAAAAAGAACTCGACGAGATTAAACGTATTATTGACGAAATGGATTCAAAATAAAAATATTTGCTATGAATGCTTTATTCAATTTTATATCGCCTGAGTTTGTCGAAGCGTTTGGCTGGACAATCATTCATTCCCTGTGGCAGGGCATTCTTGTGGCCGGTGCCATCATTGTTATATTTTCGTTGATGCACCGGAACAGTGCACAGGTGAAATATCTTATCGGGTATTCAGGACTTTTGCTGATGCTGGGCTGGAGTGCCATAACTTTTGTAAATGCTTATGAATATGCCAGTGAAAAGAATGCGCTGAAGCAAAACCTGACATCTACGCCCGGATTTGCAAAGGTTTATCTTGAGGAGCAATTATCAAAACGTGGTGCGGTGGATAACCAAACTGCCGGCAATGCAATTAACATGAATATGATAAAGTTGCGCAGTTTTTTTCAACGTAATTTTCATATTGTGGTTTTGTTTTGGATAGCTGGTTTCTTGTTTTTGGTTTTCCGTATGGCCGGTGGGTTATTATTGCATCACAAGTTGAAAACCCGACGGTTAATTGCTGTTGACGAAAAATGGATGGACACCATCACCGAATACGCTACACGTTTAAATATAAAGCGAAAAGTTGAAGCTTTTTTCTCCCCATTTGTTAAAAGTCCGCTTACAATTGGGGCTTTCAAGCCTGTGATTCTTTTTCCGGTGGCAGCATTTACAGGGCTGTCGGTGCGTGACGTTGAGGCCATACTGGCACACGAACTGGCACATATTGCCCGCCGCGATTATCTTTTCAATATTATCCAGTCGGTTATCGGGCTGATTTACTTTTATCATCCCGGTGTATGGCTTGTTTCATCACTAATCAATGCTGAGCGCGAAAACAGTTGCGACAATATCGCCATTGGGTTAACCGGTGATAAAAAAGGGTATATCAGAACGCTGGCACAGGTAGAAATAAATCGTGCTGAGAATCAAAATTTAGCCATGGCTTTTGCTTCCCGAAAGGGGAGTGTTTTAAGCCGCATAAAACACATACAAAAACAAAAAGCAATGAAAACAAACTTTATCGAAGGCCTGATAGCCGCTGCAGTGGTGGTTGCAGGATTCATGCTGGTGTCGTTTACAGTTGGCAACAGTGTGCACACACAAATGTTACCAAACGAGGGGCCGGCACTTGAAGTGCCCGAAGGCGAAAGTGAGCCGGTTGCCAAAGAATGGACCGAGCAAGAGATTGACAGCCTGAAAACCAGTGTTGAAAAACAACTGGCCGAAAAGGAAGACGTAGAAGATGTTTCGGAAGAAGTGGAGCGGATGGTTGAAGTGGCCATGTCGGAAAGCGACCCCGGA
>JAQIDF010000499.1 GCA_027858145.1 Prolixibacteraceae bacterium
TCTGAATAAACTACAACCCAAGGACGATAAGGCTTTGTGGATGGTGTGGCTCCGGCATTGTGCCGATCCAGGCGCTGATCAATATTAATGCAGCTGCCAACATAATATCGGCCAAAGCTTTCACTGTAGAGGATATAGACGTAATGGGGCATAATCAATGCTATTTAATCAAAAAAGGGACAGATTATAAAATCCACCCCTTTTTAGTCGTAGCGAGAGGCGGGCTTGAACCGCCGACCTCGTGATTATGAATCACGCGCTCTAACCAGCTGAGCTACCTCGCCATTATTTCAATCTTATTTCAAATGTGGGAGCTTGAACCGCTGACCTTCCCGATTTTGATCGGGACGCTCTAACCAGCTGAGCTACCTCGCCATTTAAATATTAACGTCTGCCCTGTTTTCTTAGGCGGTGCAAATATAGAAGTTTTTCTGTTTTTCCTAAATTTTTTTAGCTTTTTTATTTTTCAATCTTGAAGTGAGCCTGAGCAATAATCTGACACAAATGCACATTTCATTTTTATAGCTTATTGGTATTTCAAAACTTAATTGATATATTGCGGCAATAAGATCATAAATAATCTATCATGAGCAAACAAAAAATTGAATTAGAATATGTAGTAAAGTGCTCTCCTAAAGTACTTTTTAACAGGCTCAGCTCTGCCTCAGGGCTTAGCGAATGGTTTGCTGATGATGTATCTGTAAGTGGAAAGATTTATACCTTCATGTGGGATGGTACCGGCCAAAATGCTGAGCTTTCTTTACGAAAAGAAAACCATATCGTACGCTTCAACTGGGTTGATGACGACACTTATTTTGAGTTCAAAATAACACGTGACGAGCTAACCGGTGATGTATCTTTACTTATTACTGACTTTGCTGATGATGACGAAGTAGAAGAGACACAGTCCCTTTGGGATTCACAGGTCACAACACTAAAACATATCATCGGCTCATAATTCTGCATAACTTTTTTAATTTTTTTTCGTTTAACAATTGTGGGGATATTTCATTCGTTTAAATTTATAATTTTCAATGGTAACTCATGTAACTCGCATGTAATCATCGGTGGTTGTGATTTACGTCTGAATCATGCTCGTTTCATTGGCTCTTTTTCATCTAAAAATTCTGCCATATTGAAGCTTATTCTTAGTTTTGCACGTTATCAACTTTTTTACAGATGAAGCGGTTAAATTCATACATTATAAAAAGTTTTACCGGCCCGTTTTTCTTAACATTCCTGGTAAGTGTTTTCGTATTGCTTATGCAATTTCTATGGAAATACCTTGATGATTTGGTGGGCAAGGGACTGGAAACGGCCGTAATTATCGAACTCATTTTTTATGCCGCTATGCACCTTGTTACCATGGCATTGCCCCTGGCTGTGCTTTTGGCATCAATAATGACCTTCGGAAATCTGGGCGAGCGCTTTGAGTTACTTGCCATCAAAGCAAGTGGTGTTTCATTGCTGAAAATTATGCGCCCCCTCATCTTCCTGAATATCCTTATAACACTTTTTGCTTTTACACTTGCCGATCAGGTTATACCTGTTACCAATGCTAAATTTCAGGCTTTACTTTGGAGTGTGAAAAAACAACGCCCCGAAATGATTATAAAAGAAGGCATTTTCTCGAACGAGATTGATGGTTACAGTATTAAAGTTGATGAAAAAGATAGTGACTCAAAGCTCCTGAAGGGAATTATGATTTATGACCACACCGAAAACAAAGGAAATACGAATGTAATTATTGCAGATTCGGGATACGTTAACATGTCGGATGATAAGAACTATATGATATTAACCCTTTTTGAAGGAATAAGCTATAACGATGTTTCAACTTCAAAAAGAAAAGATGATAATAATAATCCCTTTAGGCGCGAGCTTTTTAAAAAACAAAAAATAGTAATTGGTGTTAGCGATTTTAATCTCAAACGTACCGATGAACGCTATTTTAAAGAAAATTATCAAACCCTCAAAAACAAAAGACTGGCCGCTTCAATTGACACCCTCAATATGAAATATAAGAACCGGGAAGAAATCATGTCGCGGGGCATATACTACAATGATATTCTCAACGCCGAAATTGTAAACAATTATCACCCGGACAGTATTGAAGTTGAAAAGCTTTATCCCGACACCATAGCCATACATGTCGATTCGGTTTTCAATGCTCTTGATGATGGCAAAAAAAGAATGGTGCTACACTCAGCCCAGCGACTTGCTCAACAAAATCAACGAGCCATCCTCCAATATCAAACTGATCTGTATAATCGTATGGTATGGATTAACAAGCACATGATAGCGTGGCACAAAAAATATTCCTTATCAATCGCCTGCCTCTTGTTTTTCTTTATCGGTGCACCATTGGGGGCTATAATCCGAAAAGGTGGATTTGGGATGCCGGTTGTTGTCTCAATCCTGCTTTTTATTACCTATTACTTATCAACAATAATTGGAGAAAAAATTGCCCGCGAAGGCATATGGAAAGTTGAAATGGTAGTATGGCTTCCAACATTTATCTTTTTTTTAATTGGCATGTTGCTAACCCATCAGGCTGTAACCGACTCGATGCTCCTCAATGGGGAAACCTATAACCGGCTCATAAAATCGCTCAACATCTTCAGATATTTCAAACGGAAAAACAATACTAGTAATGAAGATACTGTTTCTGACCAATAAACCACCCTACCCAAAAAAAGACGGAGGATCAATTGCCACGATGGGCATGATTGAAGCTTTTGCTGATAGTGGACACCAGGTAACAGTGCTGGCAATGAATACACGCAAACACCATATCTCTCCATTTGAGATACCTGAAAAAAATTCATCAAAAATCATTTTCCACCTTGCAGAAGTTCCAGCAAGCATATCGGCTTTCGAAGCATTTGTAAACTTGATAAGTTCAAGATTACCATACAATGCTCAACGATTTATAAGCAAAACATACCGCGAAAAATTAGAAAACCTTTTACAAGTAACACAATTCGACATAATCCAGCTCGAAGGCCTTTATTTGTGCCCCTACATCAGTACCATCCGAAAACACAGCAATGCATTGGTAAGTTATCGTAGCCACAATATTGAACACGAAATATGGCAACGTACTGTAGCACAAAGCAAAGGACTTAAAAAACTTTATCTAAAAATACTGACTTCAAGGCTAAAACAGTTCGAAACAGATGCGTTAAACACATACGACACACTGGTGCCCATAACAAAACGCGACGAGGAAAAGCTGCTCGAAATGGGCAACAAAAAACCGGCAGTTACCATACCGGCTGGTTTTAATATCTTGAACACCAAAATATCTGAACAAACAACTATACCGAATAATTTATTTTTTATCGGGGCACTCGATTGGTCGCCCAATCAGGAAGGTATTCTCTGGTTTTTAGATAATTGCTGGCAAAGCATATTGGGACAGAAACCAAAGACGACCCTGAAAATTGCCGGACGTAATGCTCCACCGTGGTTAACTGAAAAATTACGCAATTACCCAAATATCAAATACGAAGGAGAAGTTGAAGATGCTGTTGTTTTTATGCAAGAAAATGGATTATTTATTGCCCCACTGCTATCGGGCAGTGGCATGCGCGTTAAGATTATCGAAGGGATGATGTATCAAAAATGCATAATAACAACGCCGGTGGGCTGCGAAGGCATAAAAGCATCAAACAAAGAACATTTGTTTATTGCCAAAAACCACGAACAATTTTCGGAAATGACCATCAATTTATTATCCAACAAGAAAAAAGCAATTGAAACCGGGCAAAAAGCTTATAACTTTGTACTATCTGCTTACGACAATCAGAAACATATCGAAAAGCTGACAACATTTTATAATCAACAACTTAAATGATTGTACTTCAAATCATATTCTGGGTTTCTGTAGCGGCCATTGCTTACTCTTATGTGCTCTACCCGCTGATTTTACAATTAATTCTGCGACTCAAAGGCAAGGCACTATTTTCTCAAAAAAGCGATATGGACTATACCCCAAAGCTTTCGGTTTTAATTGCGGCATATAACGAAAGTAGCATTATTGAGAAAAAAATTAAAAGCCTGTATAACACCGGATATCCTATTGAAAAAATTGAAGTACTTATTGGTTCTGACAATTCAACCGATGGCACCAATGAAATATTACAAAAACTTTCTACGAAATACACAAACCTCTATTCCTTCATTTTTAACAGCAGGCAGGGAAAAATAAACATCATCAACCAATTGGAGCAAAAAGCTACAGGTGAAATATTAATCCTCACCGACGCCAATGTTTTACTTCAGCACAACACCCTCCCCGAACTCGTAAAGCACTTTTCAGATGATCGCATCGGGCTGATTGACACGCAAATGAAGAATTACGGAATGAATAATAATGGCATTTCGTTTCAGGAAAAATCGTACATATCACGGGAAGTTTACATAAAATCGCTTGAGAGTAAAACATTTGGCACAATGACCGGGCCTTTTGGCGGTTGCTATGCTATCCGAAGAGAATTATACACACCAGTACCTGCCAATTACCTCGTTGATGACTTTTTCATATGCATGAATGTACTTCGAAAAGGGAAAATGGCCATCAACAACATCGAAGCATTAGCCTTTGAAGATGTATCGAACAACCTGGCAATTGAATTTAAGCGAAAAATTCGTATCGGCACAGGTAATTTTCAAAACCTCTGGCATTTTTCCGACATATGGCTAAAACTTCTAAAGCCTGCCGGATTCTGCTTTTTCTCTCACAAGGTTTTAAGATGGTTTGGACCATTTTTTCTGGTTGCTGCTTTTATTTCAAACCTGCTTTTATTTGAAACTGCCCTTCTGTACCAAATATCTTTCGTTTTACAAGTAATTGTTACTTTTTCAACAATTGCCGACATCATTCTTAAGAAAATTGGAAATCATATAGTACTTTTGCGGTTCATAACCCATTTTTATGCAATGAACCTATCATTGTTAATCGGTTTTTTTAAATCACTAAAAGGTGTAAAATCAAATGTCTGGAAACCAACAAAACGACTACAAAAATAAGTTAAACGCTATTGATGAGGCCATAGACGATATCAAAAATGGCAAAGTTATTATTGTAGTGGACGATGAAGACCGCGAAAACGAAGGCGATTTTATTGCTGCTGCCGAGAAAGTCACGCCCGAAATGATAAATTTCATGGCTAAAGAAGGACGTGGTCTTATTTGCGCCCCGCTAACAGAAAAGCGATGCGAAGAATTAGAGCTTGAAATGATGGTTGGAAAAAACACATCGCTACACGAAACTCCATTCACTGTTTCGGTTGATGCTTTGGGTTATGAAACGACCACAGGCATTTCGGCATACGACCGTTCGGTCACCATTAAATTACTTGCCGATAAAAACACTAAACCCGAAGAACTGGGTCGCCCCGGGCACATTTTTCCACTAAAGGCAAGAGATCGTGGTGTTCTTCGCCGATCGGGACACACCGAAGCGGCTGTTGATTTGTCACGAATGGCCGGTCTTGAACCTGCCGGAATATTGGTTGAAGTGATGAATGATGATGGCACAATGGCCAGGCTACCTCAACTTATTGAAATTGCCAAAAAATTCGACCTGAAAATTATTTCTATTGCTGACCTTATCGCTTATCGTATTGACAAAGAAAGTCTGATAAAAAAAGGTGAAGCAGCCCGCCTGCCCACAAAATACGGAGAATTCACTATTATACCATACCTGCAAAAATCAAACGAAAAAGAACATGTAGCCCTCGTCAAAGGAGAATGGAGCCCTGATGAACCCATTATGGTACGCATGCACTCTTCGTGTGTTACAGGCGATATTTTTGGTTCATTGCGATGCGAATGTGGCGATCAACTTCACAAATCAATGGAAATGATCGAGCAAGAAGGCAAAGGGGTTATTGTTTACCTCGACCAGGAAGGCCGTGGAATTGGACTGCTTAACAAAATCAAAGCTTACAAACTTCAGGAGGAAGGTTTGGATACTGTTGATGCTAATGTTCACCTGGGGTTTGCACCCGATGAACGTGACTATGGAGTTGGCGCCCAGATTTTACGCGACCTGGGTGTACGAAAAATGCGGCTCCTGTCAAACAATCCTGTTAAACGTGTTGGATTAGAAGGATATGGGCTTCAGGTTGTTGATAACCTCCCGATAGAAATTGAGCCCAACACACACAACGAATTCTACATGAAAACCAAACGCGATAAGATGGGTCACATACTTCAAAAATTCAATTATAACAAAGAATAAAAAATAAAGAGGCTGTCAAAAATTGGCAGCCTTTGTTTTTTACGACATATAGTGCAGGCCAATACTTTTCTTACGCGAGTAAGCATGTTTAATTACCAGATAAGCTACATTAATAATATTCCGCAACTCACACAGCGGCAACGACAATTTTGTTTTTTTGTATAATTCTTCGGTTTCATTGTAAATAATCCACAACCGGTCGTAGGCTCGTTTCAGCCTCACTTCACTGCGAACAATTCCGACATATACGCTCATTATTTGCTGTACTTCTTTCAAACTTTGGGTTATCAAAACCATCTCTTCAGGATGAGATGTTCCTTTATCGTTCCAATCAGGGATAGAATCGTTAATTTCAATTTTATCAACCAATTTCAAAGCATCAGCAACCGCCCAGTCGGCATACACCAATGCCTCCATTAAACTGTTCGATGCCAATCGGTTTGCCCCGTGCAAACCAGTATTAGCTGTTTCGCCTGCAGCATATAAATGTTTAATTGATGTGCGTGCATTGGTATCTACTTTTACACCTCCGCACATATAATGAGCTGCAGGTACAACAGGAATAGGATCTTTAGTAATATCAATATTCAAAGAGAGACATTTCTTATAAATATTTGGAAAATGAGCCACCAGTTTATCTTTATCAAGGTGAGAACAATCAAGCAACACATAATCATCACCCCGTGATTTAATTTCATTATCGATAGCACGGGCAACAATATCACGCGGTGCCAGGCATTCACGCTCATCATATTTTTGCATGAACTCTTTGCCATCAACCGTTTTTAAAACAGCACCAAATCCACGCATTGCTTCGGTGATCAGGTAAGCTGGTTTTTCGTCAGGATTATACAACGAAGTAGGATGAAACTGAACAAACTCCATATTGTCAACAATACCCTTGGCACGGTACATCATGGCAATTCCATCGCCGGTAGATGTTACCGGATTGGTCGTGTTGGAATATAAATTACCGGCACCCCCTGTTGCCAGAAAAGTTAATTTCGACAAAATTGTTTTTGTCTCTTTTGTTTCACGGTCAAAAACATAAGCCCCGAAACACCAAGTATCAGAATGGTGACGCTTCACAACCTCTCCAGTGTGGTGCTGGGTTATCAAATCAATTGAAAAATGATTTTCAAGCACGGTTATGTCCGGGTGAGCATGTATCTTTTCAACCAAAGCCCGCTGAATTTCATAGCCGGTATTGTCTTTATGGTGCAGTATCCTGTGTTCTGAATGGCCGCCCTCCTTATTTAAATCGTAACTCCCCGATTCCGTTTTATCAAAATTAGCTCCCCACTCAATCAATTCGTTAATAAGGTCAGGTGCATGGGAAACTACTTTACGTACTACATCTTCATCACACACTCCTGCTCCGGCAACTAACGTATCTTTTATATGATTCTCAAAATTATCCTCCGGAGTAATAACTGCAGCAATTCCTCCCTGTGCATAAACGGTATTGCTATCGTTCAATCCGGCTTTTGTAACAATGGTAACGGTTCCATATACTGAAGCCTTAATGGCCATTGATAACCCGGCTAACCCCGAACCGATAATAAGAAAGTCTGTTTTGATTCGCATTTCAGAAATTTTTTGAATACTGCATGTACTTTATTGCAGCTAATAATTACAGTGCGCTAAATTACGCTTTTTTATCGATTGCATCAAAGCAATACTACTAAAGTAAGGCTGTACATTACAAAATCCGTCAATAAAATGTTTTATCAATCACCACTCAAGAAAAAAGCCCATTTAAAAATGAGCTTCTTCCAATTAAACAATATTTCTATTTTAGCGCATTGGGTGTTTCTTAAGTACTTCTTCCGAGTTTCTGAGAATATCAATGTACTGGGCACGTTTGTATACAAATTCATCGTTGATACTATCTTTCGATAATTTACCCTTAAAGTCATCAAGTGATTTGTAACCTTTTTTATCCATCCATTCTTCAAGCTCTTTCAAAATGGTTTCGGCATAACCTACACCATTTTTGTAAAATGTACTTACAAGTTGCGTAGCATCGGCACCGGCCAGTAACATTTTTATCACCTCGGCAGATGTTTTGATACCACGATTAGCTATCAAGCTACCATCGAGTTTATTGAAAAGCAATCCGGTATACCTTAATGTTATCTGGTAATCGCCTTCGCGGGTTAAATCCCATGGGAAATCAAATTCTTCCTTATCAATATCAATATCGGGCTGAAAAAACCGGTTAAATATTATAATGCCATCGACACCAGCTTTATTGAGCTTCGAAATAAAATGTAAGGGGTTCGTATAAAACGGACTTAATTTAACTGACACCGGAATATTAACAGCCTCTTTCACCTGTTTCAGTACTTTAATTTGGTGCTCTTCGATGCTTTTGGCATTAGCATCTGATGAAATTGGAACACGATAAAAATTCAACTCTAGCCCATCAACGCCATTTTCGGCCAACATCTGAGCATACTCAACCCATGTTGGCTCATAAATAGCATTAATACTGGCAATTAACGGAATTGAGATGCTTTCTTTCAATCTTCGTACGGCCAGCAAATGCTCTTTCGGGCCTGCATGTTCAATCTCCGGGAAAATACGTTCCATTTCTGCGTTCCGGTTATCGTATTCATGCAGATCTTCATCCATTTGGAGCGACTCCAGCTGCAATTGCTCTTCAAAAAGCGATTTAAAAACTACCGCTGCCACACCTGCTTTTTCAGCTTTTTTAACTTGCTCAATTTCAGTTACCATATTGCTGGATCCTAAAACAAGCGGATTTTTGAGGGTCAACCCCATGTAAGTTGTAGATAGATTAGCCATATTTCTTCGTATTGTTATGATTCTTCAAACATCATTCTTAAAACAATCTTGCTGATAAAATTGTTTTTTATTTTCAAATAATGAACTACATACCTGATTTGCTATATCAATCTGATTACAATGATTTTTTAGCTTATTAGGTGACAATGCCAGCAAAGAACCCCATAATACCCGTCAAAGAATAAACTAATGTCAGTACAATTGACAGAAAATAAATAAAAACCTGACATGATATTCGGCAAAAACAAAGATTTCATGCCATAATTTCATGTTACTTCCCATTTCACGGCATGGCACAATGATTGATTATTGTCCAACCGTCGACTAAAGAAATAATTTAAAAATTTACAATATTATGGGAAAAATTATAGGAATTGACTTAGGAACAACAAACTCTTGTGTTTCGGTAATGGAAGGCAACGAGCCCATTGTAATTCCGAACAATGAAGGTAAACGAACAACTCCTTCGATTGTAGCATTTGTTGAGAATGGCGAGCGTAAAGTTGGTGACCCTGCAAAACGTCAGGCCATCACAAACCCGCGCAAAACCATTTATTCAATTAAAAGGTTTATGGGTGAATCATACTCCAACCTTTCAAAAGAAGTTAAACGTGTTTCATACGAAGTAGTAAAAGGTGAAAACGATACACCGCGTGTAAAAATTGACGACCGTCAGTATTCACCACAGGAAATCTCAGCCATGACGCTTCAGAAAATGAAGAAAACTGCTGAAGACCACCTTGGACAGGAAGTAACCGAAGCCGTTATTACTGTACCTGCATATTTTAATGATGCACAGCGCCAGGCAACCAAAGAGGCTGGTGAGATTGCTGGTTTAACCGTTCGTCGTATTATTAACGAACCTACTGCTGCATCACTTGCTTATGGTCTTGACAAGCGCGACAAAGACATGCGCATTGCCGTATTCGACCTTGGTGGTGGTACATTCGATATCTCAATCCTGGAACTAGGTGATGGTGTATTCGAAGTTAAATCGACCGACGGTGACACACACCTTGGTGGTGACGACTTTGATGATGTAATTATCAACTGGCTGGCCGATGAATTCTTAAAAGACGAAGGCATTGACCTGCGAAAAGACCCAATGGCACTTCAGCGTTTGAAAGAAGCAGCTGAGAAAGCTAAAATTGAACTTTCAAGTTCTACTTCAACCGAAATTAACCTGCCATACATCATGCCGGTTGACGGAATACCAAAACACATGGTAAAAACGCTGAGCCGTGCTAAATTCGAAAGTCTGGCAGACAAACTCATTCAGGCGACCATTGAACCATGTAAACGTGCAATGAAAAACGCCGGTGCCAGCAATAGTGATATCGACGAAGTAATTCTCGTAGGTGGTTCAACACGTATCCCTGCTGTTCAGCAAAAAGTAAAAGAATTCTTCGGAAAAGAAGCTTCAAAAGGTGTTAATCCCGACGAAGTTGTAGCTATTGGTGCTGCTATTCAGGGTGGTGTGTTAACCGGTGAAGTTAAAGATGTATTGCTTCTTGACGTTACCCCGCTTTCACTGGGTATTGAAACTATGGGTGGTGTAATGACTAAGCTTATTGAGGCCAATACAACCATTCCAACCAAGAAATCAGAAACATTTACCACAGCAGCTGATAATCAGCCTTCGGTTGAAATTCATGTATTGCAGGGTGAACGCCCAATGGCAAACGACAACAAGACCATCGGACGCTTTCACCTTGACGGAATACCACCAGCACCACGTGGCGTACCACAAGTAGAAGTTTCGTTCGATATTGATGCCAACGGTATATTACACGTACACGCTAAAGACAAAGCAACCGGCAAATCACAAAGTATCCGTATTGAGGCTTCATCGGGCTTAAGCGACGATGAGATCAAGCGCATGAAGCAGGAAGCTGAAGCAAATGCTGAAAGCGACAAGCAGGCCAAAGAGCGTATTGACAAGCTT
The DNA here is from genome assembly GCA_027858145.1 of Prolixibacteraceae bacterium. Taxonomy (GTDB): domain Bacteria; phylum Bacteroidota; class Bacteroidia; order Bacteroidales; family Prolixibacteraceae; genus Roseimarinus. Next base: position 11,007 of record JAQIDF010000499.1, read on the forward strand.
AACCAAGCCGACAGTTTGATTTTCCAGACTGAAAAGCAGTTGAAAGAGTTTGGCGACAAACTACCGGCCGACAAGAAAGCTCC
>JAQIDF010000501.1 GCA_027858145.1 Prolixibacteraceae bacterium
GGTTTAATTACAAAATCGTCTTTGATGCTTTTTACCGTAAGACCGTTTTCTTTAATAACCTCAAGATGCTGTCCGCGAGCAATAAATGTTACGTTGTTGCCGGCTTGAGCTAACCTGCCACCAAAATATCCTCCTACACCGCCTGTGCCAATAACTGTAATATTCATAATTAATCTCTGAAGCTTAGTAATAAATTTTGAAATGCTGCTATGGTAAAATCGGGGGTGACAATCTCGCCGTGTTTTATTTCGCGGATAATTTTTTTGTTTTTCGTATCCCAATAAATATATTTAATGAAGGTGTCTTCCGGCGAAATAACTTCAGTAATTAGCTCCAGTTCGGTATCGTCGGAATGCATACCCAGCAACATAAGCTCGCGGGTTGTAAAAATGCCGCGTTTTTTTATGCTGCCAAAGGTCACCAGGTTTCTTAAATTAGTATAGCTGTCGGACCGTAAATAGCCCCGTTCATTTTCTTCAAAATTGGGGATTATTTTATTCAGCCTGGCTAAAAAGTCGTCGGCATAAAAGCCAAGTGTGTGTATTTTTTCATCCCGGAGGATGGTGATAATCTGTTCATCCTTCATCTTTTTGTTTAAGGGAATCAGCAATGCCCCGATTTTGGCCAAAGCCAGCACTACGGTCAAACAATTGGTTGTACCGGCAAGCATAAGTGCAACAGGAGTGTCCTTAGCTACGTTGTTGTATGATAAACCTTTGGCAAGCAACGTGGCTTTTTTGTTTAGCTCTCCAATGTTGAACACATTAATCTCGTCCTTAAACGTTGAGATAACTTCTTCGGGATTTTCAAAAACTTTTTGCTCTATAAATCCGGCCAATGTTGTAGGTGCGTGTTCCATAATAAGTTGATTTTATGAGGGTGTATAAATTACTGCAAGTATTTTTGCATTTTCATTGTTATAGGCGTGCAGGTTGTGGTTCACAATCGAATCGTAATAAATGCTGTCGCCTGTATTGAGTACATAAACTTCTTTTCCATAGTTTATTTCGATGGCGCCTTCGAGCACATAAACAAATTCTTCGCCTTCGTGCGACGAAAGTTTGTGTTCGTTGCTCTCATCTGGCTTAATGTCAATAATGAAAGGTTCCATGTGTCGCCCTGCCTTGTTGCCTGCCAATGCAAAGAAGTCCATATGTGATCGGGCTTTCATGTTTTTATTGGAAAAGCTGGCACTACGGTTTTTTTCTTCGGCAAAGGTTACCACAGGCCCCATTTTCTCACTGTCGTCGATAAAGGTAGAAAGGTTTACCCCAAGCGAACGTGCAATTTTTATGAGCGGAGCCAGCGACGGGAGTATCTTGTTTTCTTCTATAAGCTGTATTTGCTTTTCATCAAGATTGCAACGAAGTGAAAGTTCCCCGATGTCGATGTTTCTCGATTCCCTTATCTGTTTTATTTTATCGCCAATACCCTGTTTTTCCATTACTTCGTATTTATAGAGTTGTAGTTAAAACAAAAATATTGAAAAAAAGATGAATAACAGGTGTTTTTTAGGAAAAAGTGGAGGGCGGGGGGATTGTTGGAAAATTGGAAGAAAGGAAAAATGGAAGATTGGAAGAATGGAATGATGGGTAATTGGGGAAGTGTTATTAGTGAACTAGTGATTGGTGAATTGGCGGTAAGACATATGCAATAATGGGGTATTGGGTATTGGTTTGGAAAACGGTGGGTTAATGGGGTGTCGGGGAGCTGAGGTAATGGTGGAGTCAGAGTGGTTCAATTGCCCCGTGCTTTAGCGCGGGGATCTGGAATTTGCTTCTTATCTTTAAGGGCTTTAGCCTAATGTTTCTTTATGCCCTTAGGCATGATTTGATTTTAGGCTATGGCTTTAACTGGAAATTCCGGCCATAGTTACTCTGAACCTGCCAGCCCACTAATGACTTAATGCTGGGAGCTATGCGACCAGTCCCCGCTTGTCCCGAATATCGGGAATGAGTGAAGCGATATCGGGAGCTAATTTACCAATGACCAGTTTCCGGCCAGGGATTGGAGCGGTAGCCTGTTGCTTTTGTTGGCTAGTGTGAACAGGAGTGGCAGGGCGACCGTGAGGAAGCCCCTGCCACGACTTGTGAACACGGCCAACAACTGCAACAGCTATAGCGGAAAGCCCGCAGGCCGCCAAATGATTGACTATACTACCTCGATGCCTTTTGTTTTGAGTAAATTGAGGCTCAGGTCGCGGAGTTTGTATTTTTGTATTTTGCCGCTGGCAGTCATGGGGTATTCGTCCAAAAAGAAGATGTATTTGGGGATTTTGTAGCGGGCGATTTGTCCACGGCAATAATCCTGAACTTCTTCCTCTTGCAGTGTTGCGCCATCTTTGAGGATGATAAACGCGCCTACCTGCTCGCCGTATTTGGGGCTTGGAACGCCGGCTACCTGTACGTCCTGAATACCGGGCACCTGATACAAAAATTCTTCAATTTCACGAGGATAAATATTTTCACCGCCACGTATGATCATATCTTTTATGCGACCGGTGATTTTGAAGTTG
>JAQIDF010000513.1 GCA_027858145.1 Prolixibacteraceae bacterium
CCGCAACCAAGTTGGTTTATCGATGCTATTCACGAAAAAATGATACCGTTGAAAGACTATGTGCCCGGACAGAATTTTACTGATGCCGAGCAGATTAGAAGATCGAAGGCAGGAGTATAAATACACCCCCGAAAAACACTCCTAAAGGGGACTTTGAGGGCTGCAAGCTTGAAGCGATAACGTATTGAATATTGGTTGTTGGGTATTTAGAATATCCAATAATCAATATCCAATATCCAACAAAAAGCCTGAAGGGCTTTAATATGAATCACCACGGGTGAAGCCCGTGGTTGGAAAGCAAGTTTATAGCGCAACCCTGAAAAGGGTTGAATATTAACCAAAAGAATTAATCGAAAAGAATATTAACTAAATGAACGAAAATAACAATAAATCAGAGGACAAAAAGTCCCCGCCAGCTGGCGGAGAGTTAGGGGTCAATGCCCACATGCATACTCCCTACTCATTTTCGGCATTTGAAAGTATTCCACAAGCGCTGGATATGTCCAAAGCCGAAGGTGTGAAAGTTGTAGGTATAAACGACTTTTATGCAACTGAAGGTTATGCCGAATGGGGCGAAGAATGCAAAAAGCGGAATCTTTATCCTTTATTCAATATCGAGTTTATAAGTTTGAATAAAGAAGATCAAGCCAAGGGTGCCCGGAATAATGATCCGAATAACCCCGGAAGAACATACATCAGTGGTAAAGGGTTGGCTTTTCCTCAAATTTTGAAAGACCCGTACCTTAAGCAACTGAATGATGTAAAGGCAGAATCGAACCATCATGTTGAAATGATGTGTGAAAAAATGAATGAATTGCTTGTTTCGGTTGATGCCCCTTTTTCAATTGATTTTGGAAAAGTGGAGGCAGAACTTACCAAAGGAAGCATTCGCGAACGTCACCTGGCAACTGCCCTTCGAATGAATGTGAATGATACTTTTAATACCGAAGAAGAAAAGAAAGCTTTTTATGAAAAAGTGTTTGGTGGTAAAGCATTAAAAAGTGACCTGAGTGATTTGGCTGCCATCGAAAACGAAATTCGTGGTAATCTGCTTAAGGCCGGAGGTGCAGCTTTTGTACCCGAAAGTCCTAAAGCTTTTCTCGAAATGGAAGATGTTCGCCAGATTATCCTTCATGCCGGTGGAATACCTACGTATCCTTTCCTGGCTGATTTTGGCGATCGTCAGTTTACCGATTTTGAAGGTGACAAAGAGAAGGCTCTGAAAATGCTGAAGGAACGTGGTTTTGCTTCCATTGAACTTATTCCAACCCGAAATACGGCAGAAGTACTGGAAGAGTATTCACAGTTTTTCTGGGACAATGGTTTTGTTGTTACCTTCGGAACTGAGCATAACTCACCTGCCATGGAACCCATTGAGGTTCATGTAGAAAAAAACAAGAAACTTTCGCCGACAATGGTTGAATTGAATTATAAAGGCGCATGCATTGTGGCAGCTCATCAGGATTTGGTGGCCCGGGGCAAAAAAGGATACATCGATGAAAACGGTGTTGCCGACATCTCAAATCGCGATGAATACGTTAAAATGGGTGATGAGGTAATAAAGAAAGCAATAACCCCCCTGACCCCCTAAAGGGGGGGGCAAGGGGCTGCAAGCTTGGAGCGATAAGGTATTGAATATTGATTGCTGTGGGAGTGTTAAGAATATCCAATGAGCAATATTCAATTTTCAATATCTAACAAAAAGCCTGTAAGGCTCTAATGTTAATATCCACGGGAGTAACCCGTGGCTATAAGCAAGTAATTGAACAACCCTGAAAGGGTTGAATGCTGACTAAAAAAGTAAATTAAAAGAACATTAACTAAATGAACGAAAATAACAAAAACGTAGCGGCCAATAAGTCCCCTTTAGAGCCTGTCCCGATTTTTCGGGAGGATTTAGGGGTACTTATAGAAATATCCCAGTTCTACGGGAAAGACAAAGCAATGGTAATCGCCGGAGGTGGAAACACTTCTTTTAAAACTGAAGATAAATTGTGGGTAAAGGCTAGTGGTTTTGCACTTTCTACAATTACAGAAGAAGGTTTTGCAGTGATGGACCGTGAGAAACTGGCGAAAATATCGGAGAATGAATACAGTAAAGATTCGTTTGAACGTGAGCGTCAGATAAAAGACGATTTAGCGGATGCTACCATAACAAAGGACAAGCGTCCATCGGTTGAAACTTCTTTTCATAATGCGATTAATTACAAATTCGTTATTCACCTGCACCCAACACTGGTAAATGGAATTATGTGCAGCAATAAAGCAGAAGAACTGGTTCCTGAAATATTTGGCGAAGAAGCTATTTATATTCCTTATATCGACCCCGGCTATATTTTATTTAAAGCGGTAGAGGCTAAGGTTAAGAAATTCAGAAGTGAGAAGGGTTATGATCCGAAGGTTATCTTGCTTCAAAATCATGGAATCTTTGTAAGTGCCGACACGACTGACGAGGTGAAAGCCATTTACGATGAAATTATGGACAACATCGAAAAGGCTATTCAGACTCCCGTTGATGAAACCGCGTTTCCGGTTGCAGAGCATGTTACAGAGGT
>JAQIDF010000514.1 GCA_027858145.1 Prolixibacteraceae bacterium
ATTGTCAGTCATATTAGGAATTTTTGTCGTTGCAGCCGTTATTTTTTTGGTAGTTGAGAATCGGAAAAAGGAAAAAAAAGCAAAAGCTGAAGGGAAAACGGAAACCGTCGCTGCCCCCCCACTCGATTGCTGTGGTGCACATGAAGTGTGTGAATACGATGAAATAAAAATGGATGAATCGCGAATCGAATATTACGATGACGAAGAGCTCGATAGATTCAAAAACATTGATCCAGTCGATTACAATGACAAACAAATCGATCAGTTCCGCGAAGTACTTTATACCCTCGAAACGGAAGAAATCCGCTACTGGTTACTGAGTATTGAACGCCGTAAAATAAACCTACCTTCCATATTACAAGATGAAGCCCGAATGCTGATGGCTGAAGCTTAGTATAGTATATTTGTCATTAGTATATTTGTCATTAGTAAATTAGTCATTAGTAAATTAGTTTTTAGAAACCCGGGGCTTCTGTTCTTCATCATTTGTCTCCTACATTTGCAATTTTATTATACTTTCTGTCAATTTCTCAGTAGTTCTTTTGAAAATTCATTTGTATTTTTGGTAAATATTAAAACACAAATACAATACTAAACTCAACAAAAGATTATGAGAAACACATTACTTTTTCTGCTTGGTTTGATTCTGCCAGGCATCACACTAACTGCCAACAACGACTGGGAAAACCAACAGGTCTTTGAAAAAAACAAACTTCCGGCAACAGCAACAGCGTATTCTTTCAATACTATTGAAGATGCACTGACCAATAATCGTTCACAATCAAATTTAATGATGCTGAACGGAATGTGGAAATTCAACTTCGTGCCTGAATCTTCACAACGCCCCGATGATTTCATGCAAGCTAATTTCGATGCTTCAAACTGGGATGAGATTGAAGTACCATCATGCTGGGAAATGGAAGGATACGGGACACCTATTTATTCAAACATGCGTTATCCATTTCCATTTAACCCACCCCGCATTGAGCGCGAAAATTCCGTGGGTTCTTACCTTAAAGCGTTTGAACTACCTGCCGAATGGGACAACAAACGCATAATTCTGCACTTTGGTGGTGCTTCGTCTGCGATGTACGTTTGGGTTAATGGCGAAAAAGTTGGTTATAATCAGGACAGCCGCCTGCCGGCAGAATTCGATATAACTCCTTACCTGCAAAACGGCAATAATACTATTGCAGTACAAGTATTTCGCTGGAGTGATGGCTCATACCTCGAAGACCAGGATCACTGGCGCATGAGCGGACTGCATCGTGAGGTTTACCTTAAAGCTGTTCCTGAAGTTTCAATCTCTGATTGCTTTATCCGCACTTATCTTGATAACGACAATTCAAAAGCCACCATACAGGTGCGTCCTGAAATTTCAAACACTACAAACAGTAACCTCGAAAACTGGAATGTCAAAGCACAATTATACATGCCCGACGGATCGAAAGTTTGGGCCGAAAATATTGAAATTCCGGCCAGAAATATTACAAATGAACGATATCCTCAACGCGACAATGTTTATTTTGCATTGATGCAGGGCGACGTTGAAAACCCTCAACTATGGAGTGCCGAATCTCCTAATCTATACACTTATATTATCTGGCTAGAAGATGAAAATGGCAATACAACCGAAGCTGTTCCGTTCAAAATTGGAATTCGAGAGATTTCAATTGAAAACGGCGTATTCAAAATTAATGGCGAACATGTAAAACTTAAAGGGGTTAACCGCCACGACCACAGCGAGACAGGTGGCAAAACTGTTTCGCGCGATGAGATGCTTAAAGATGTACAACTTCTGAAACAACTAAATTTTAATGCCGTACGCACATCACACTACCCCAATGACCCTTATTTTTATGATTTGTGTGATGAATACGGAATATATGTAATTGATGAAGCCAACCTCGAGACTCATCAGGTAGGAGGCAAACTTTCAAATTCACCATCGTGGGGGGCTGCTTTTCTCGAACGCGCCATTCGCATGGCCGGGCGCGACAAAAATCATCCTTCAATTGTGAGCTGGTCGTTGGGCAATGAAGCCGGCCAAGGCCCCAATCACGCTGCAATGGCCGCCTGGCTGCAGGAGTTCGATAACACCCGTCCCGTGCATTATGAAGGAGCAATTGGCGACATCGATCATTCTGAGTATGCAGCATATAACTCACCTGAAGCCCGGGAGCACGGCCTTTGGGCGAATCCACGCGACGCACAATGGGTGGACATGGTTAGTCGCATGTATCCCGATATTTCTAGTTTAAAAGCACTTGGCGAAAGCAAATTTGACAACCGCCCGGTGGTAATGTGCGAATATGTTCATTCAATGGGCAACTCTACCGGCAACTACAAAGAATACTGGGATCTTATTTACTCAGATGATATCTACATGGGTGGTTTTATTTGGGACTGGGTTGACCAGGGAATTAAAGCAGTTGATGAAAATGGAACGCAATACTGGAAATACGGTGGCGATTTTGGCGATACGCCTAACGACAACAACTTTTGTATAAACGGTATTGTTAATCCCGACCGCACACCGCACCCCGCAGCATATGAATGTAGGTATGTAAATCAGCCTGTTGTTTTCGAAGCGGTTGACCTTGAAAAAGGAATAATAAACGTAACAAGCCGTTTTAATTTTACGAATTTGAGCCAGTATCAGCTTAGCTGGTCGGTTTCGGAAGATGGAACTGTAATTCAAAGTGGACAAATAGACGATACTGAACTTGCCCCCGGGCAAAACCGAAATATCAACGTACCATTTAAAAGAATAAAAGAAAAAGCCGGAAAAGAATATTGGTTGATGCTTAGTGTAAAACTGAAAAATAACGAGCGATGGGCCAACAAAGGACACGAAATTGCCTACGGTCAGTTTAAGCTTCCGTTTTACGAAAAAGCAGATGGATCTTCTTCGAAAAATGTCAACGAAACTATTGCTGTTACAGAAAACAACGAATTTGTACTTACCAGTAATAAAATCAATCTTACAGTTAACAAAGAAACAGGATGGATTGAAAAGTATATATATGACAACAATGAGCTCATCAGTTCTGAAATGGCTCCCAATTTCTGGCGCCCGTTAACCGATAACGACAGTCGCGGCTGGAAAGCTCAGAATAAATCGGCTTTCTGGCAAACTGCAGCAGATGAGTTGAAAATTAAAGAAATAAAACTGATTGATATTTCAAATTCTGTCAAACAAGTAATTGTGGAGAAAGAAATTGATGATAAAATAAATCTCAAACTTGTGTACACAATTAATGCTGACGGTAAATTAACCATCGATTATTACTTGCAATGTAACGAAAACCTGCCCGATATGCTTAGGGTTGGTATGAGCTTTACAACCCCTGCAACATATAACAACATGGCATTTTATGGTAAAGGACCGTGGGAAAATTACGTCGACCGCTCAAAGGGAGCCGTTGTAGATGTTTATGAAGGTGAAGTAAGCGACTTTATATGGAACTACATATATCCGCAGGAAAACGGCAACCATACCGGCGTACGTTGGTTAAAACTTTCAAACCAAAACAACGGGCTTAGCATAGAAGGCATGCAGCCACTCAGCACCTCGGTATGGCCATGGAGTGATGAACAACTGG
>JAQIDF010000349.1 GCA_027858145.1 Prolixibacteraceae bacterium
AACCCGGCAGTCGAAAGTCAGGCCATTGACAGATGTTACCGCATTGGTCAGGACAAAAATGTTTTTGCCTACCGGATGATTTGCAAGGACACGATAGAAGAAAAAATAGTGGATTACCAAGGCGATAAAAAAGCAGTTTCGGACAGTATCATCAAAACAGACGACAATTTCATGAAAAAATTGACCAAAGAAAATGTAATGAGTATTTTTGGGTAAATTCGACGCAATCTAACCACCGGGTTTAAACCCGACGCTACAATATTATACCGTTCTAACGGAACTAAACGGGTAGCGGGTTTCCAACCCGTTTTTTAAGAGGAGAACAGGTTTTCAACCTGTTTTTCCTAAGAGGACAACAGGTTTCTAACCCGTTTTTTCAAAAGATGTTAGATGTTATATTTTGGAAAAAATATTTTGAAGTTTTCACCCTTTCGGGGGCTAGGGGCTTTTGTTCCGGCCATGGTTACAACCCCACATTTATCAACAGTACCAGTTGGCCGGATGTTGTTGGTCGATTATTCGCACCGGGCTCCATTCGCACCCAATTACATTGGTGCTCATTCACCCGGTGCTATTGCTTTCCGCCCCTTTGGGGCTAATAATACCAACGTTCTTCTCTCTGCGCTTTTGCAGTGAAATTATTAAAACATCTCATTTTTCCATTGCCCCAATTCGCTAACCACCTGTACTCTAATTACCAATAACCAATTGACTAATGACTATTTGACCAATGACTAATTCACCAATATCCAATTCACCAATGACTATCAACTTCACCAGTCGGCACTCACAAACAAGAATGTCTGTGCTACAAACGCCCGCACCGGTGCGGCAGGTAGGAGGCGGATATGAGTGCGGCCCGGTGGCGTGGTTGAGCAGGAGTGGCGGGGCGACCAGCGGAAGCCCCCGTCCACGACGGGCGAAACCCGACAGCGGACTGTACGAATAGTAGCCGGATACCGCCCAGCCGCCCTAATAATCATTTTTTTATACTTCGGGAGCCTAAAATTCATTAATCAACAATCAATTTTTATCTTTGTGGCTCAAAGATCAAAATACAATGGCAGATTTTAAACGTACTTTAATTACCTCGGCATTGCCTTATGCCAATGGCCCCGTGCATGTTGGCCACCTGGCCGGTGTTTATGTTCCGGCTGATATTTATGCACGCTACCTGCGCCTGAAAGGTGAGGAAGTGGCTTTTATCGGAGGGTCGGACGAGCATGGCGTGCCTATTACCCTGAAGGCTAAAAAAGAGGGTGTTACACCGCAGGACATTGTTGATAAATACCATAATATTATAAAGGATTCGTTTGAGCGGTTTGGCATTTCGTTTGACGTGTATTCGCGCACGAGCTCGAAGATACACCATGCCACGGCATCGGAGTTTTTTAAGAAGTTGTACGACGATGGTAAGTTTATTGAGAAAACGAATGATCAGTATTACGATGAAGAGGCGGGTCAGTTTTTGGCCGACCGATACATTGTGGGTACGTGCCCGAAATGCAACAACGAAAAGGCGTATGGCGACCAGTGCGAAAGCTGTGGTTCGTCGTTAAACGCTACGGATTTGATTAACCCGAAATCGATGTTGAGCGGCAGTGTGCCCGTGATGCGCGAAACGAAACACTGGTATTTGCCCCTCGACGAGTACGAGCCATGGCTGAAAGACTGGATTTTGGAGCAACATAAGGAGTGGAAACCCAATGTTTATGGCCAGTGCAAAAGCTGGCTCGACGGAGGGCTGAACCCACGTGCGGTAACCCGCGACCTGAAATGGGGCGTGCCGGTGCCGGTTGACGGTGCTGAAGGTAAAGTACTGTACGTATGGTTTGACGCGCCTATTGGCTACATATCGGCCACGAAAGAGTGGAGCACCGATTGGGAGAAATGGTGGAAGGACAAAGATACGCGCATGTTGCACTTTATTGGTAAAGACAATATTGTGTTCCATTGCATTATTTTCCCATCGATGTTGAAGGCCGAGGGAACTTACAACCTGCCCGAAAATGTTCCGGCCAATGAGTTTTTGAACCTCGAGGGGGATAAAATATCGACATCGCGCAACTGGGCGGTGTGGTTGCACGAGTATCTTGAGGAATTTCCGGGCAAGGAGGATGTACTGAAGTATGTTTTAACAGCCAATGCACCCGAAACGAAGGACAATGACTTTACGTGGAAAGATTTTCAGTCGCACAACAACAACGAGCTGGTGGCCATTTTGGGTAATTTTGTAAACCGGGCACTGGTGCTTACACAAAAATACTATGATGGTGAAGTTCCGGAATTAGGAGCGCTGACCGATTTTGACAAGGCCACACTTGACCGTCTCAATTCGTTGAAAAACGAAGTAGAAAAAAGCCTGGACACCTTCCGCTTTCGTGAGGCATTGAAACTTAGTATGGACATGGCGCGCCTGGGCAATAAATACCTTGCCGACATGGAGCCATGGAAGCTTGCTAAAACTGATGCTGAGCGTGTGAAAAC
>JAQIDF010000521.1 GCA_027858145.1 Prolixibacteraceae bacterium
CTGCAATATTACGAACGTTTTGATGACTATGCCCGGAACAGAGAGAAACGCAAGGTTGATTTCAACGAAATTTATAATTTGTGTTTGGATGGAGAAAACCCCTTTGAGAGAGTAAAAACAAAACCTACACCTCAACCTGTATCTGAAAAACCTGAAAGTAAGGAACCAGAAAAAACACCATCGCAGGAAGAACAAACTGATAACAAAGAGCAAAAAGAGAACACCTATATACAGACAGCATCAAAGCCTGAACCAAAAAAAGATGTAGCATTAAGTATCCCCAAACAACTTAACGATTCAATTATTAACTTTTCAATAATTGGAAATATCAACTATTTGAAATTCGATCAGTTTAAAACAGCCAAAGGCAAAATTGACTTTATCGAAGGTGACAAATATTTCAGCGAGCTTAAACAAACAACACAAACGACTGACTCTTTAAGAAATGAATACAAAGATGCTACAAGTGAGGATAACAAGAAAGAAATTGCTAAAAAGGTAATAGACCTGGAACTTGAAGCCATCAAACTAAAATCATCAACTGATAATGCATTTAGTAATGCCCGAAAAAAAGAAATTGAATATTGGAACAATGCACCTGAACATGCTCTAACTGAACTCACCGAAGAAAATAACGCTATTGCAAAGGCTCAAAACAAGAAAAAAAATCAACAAGAAATCAACACATTACAAATAAATACTGACACTAAGCCCGATACAACACTATCACAAACGGCTGTACCCGATTCAACAGATGAAGCAATTACAAAACAAGAATCATTGCCCGAAAAAGACACTGATAAACATGACTACATAAAATACAAAATACAGATAGGCGCTTACAGCAAGGCCTTGCCAGCATATGTTGATCGCATGTATAATAAGTTATCGGTGCTCCGAAAAATCGATAATTACACCGATAAAAATGGCATTGTTGTATATACTGTGGGAAATGTCGATAATTTTGAAGATGCACTGCAACTTCAAAAACAAATCAGGCAGGAAGGAATAAAAGATGCTTTTGTTGTTGCATATAATAACGGAAAAAGAATAACTTTGAGCGAAGCTCGTGAAATTCAAAAAAATGACTAAAGAAATTACAAAAGATAAAACGACGGTCAAAAATCAGAAAAAACCATCAGAAAATCATTTTTTGATATTATTAAATGACGAAGAACATTCATTTGATTACGTCATAGAAACACTCGTTGACGTATGCGATCACAGTTTTGAACAGGCATCCCAATGTACAATGATCACACACTACAAAGGAAAATGTGATGTAAAAAAAGGGAGCCTCGATTATTTGCGCCCAATGCGACGTTCATTAACTGATCACGAACTTAAAGCAATTATAAGCTAACCAAAAAAGATATGGAATTATTAACCGTTCTGCTATTATTGTTACTGGGCATTGTATTGCTCATTATAGAGTTTATGCTCATTCCGGGTATTACGATTGCCGGCATTGCATCGGTCTTTGCATTTGGGGCAGGTATCGTACTCTCTTTTCAATATTGGGGGACACTACCCGGGCTAATCACACTTTTTGCAACATTGGTTTTTGTACCTGTTTTTCTGTACTTCCTCTTTAAAGGACGTGCTGTTAGACCCATGATGTTGAACTCCGACATTAGCGGGAAAGTTGTAAATGTCGATGACCAGAAAATCCATATTGGTGACGAAGGGGTAAGTATTGGAAGATTAAACCCGGGCGGGATGGCGAGAATTGAAGGTGTAAGTGTTGAAGCACGTTCCCGCAGTGTTTTCATCGACCCAAAAACACCTCTTAGAGTAATTAAAATAGAAGGAAATACCGTTATTGTCGAACCTATAAATCAATAAAAAATGACATTTGAATTACCAGCATTCCTGATCATTATCGGGATTATCATTTTAGTTTTTATCCTCCTGTATTTTATACCAATCGGGATTTGGTTCTCAGCTTTGGTATCGGGAGTTCGTATTTCACTGCTCCAGTTATTCCTGATGCGTTTCAGGAAAGTACCTCCCGGCATTATCGTACGGGCAATGATCGAGGCCTACAAGGCCGGTTTAAATACCATAAAAAGAGATGAGCTTGAGGCGCACTACCTGGCCGGCGGGCATGTTGAAAGCGTTGTGCATGCTCTGGTATCTGCTGAAAAAGCAAACATCGACATAAGTTTTAAAATGGCTACAGCTATCGACCTTGCAGGACGTGATGTATTTGAAGCCGTGCAAATGTCGGTTAACCCACGGGTGATTAACACTCCACCAGTTACTGCGGTTGCTAAAGATGGCATCCAGCTTATATGTAAGGCACGGGTAACAGTGCGCGCCAATATCAAACAATTGGTTGGTGGAGCCGGCGAAGAAACAATTTTGGCCAGGGTTGGCGAAGGCATTGTTTCATCAATTGGTTCAAGCAATTCGCACAAAGCTGTTCTCGAAAATCCAGACTCTATTTCAAAAGTTGTACTTGATAAAGGACTTGATGCAGGAACCGCGTTCGAAATTCTTTCGATTGATATTGCCGATATTGACATTGGTAAAAACATTGGAGCTTATCTGCAAATTGACCAGGCTGATGCTGATAAAAACATTGCTCAGGCCAAAGCCGAAGAACGCCGTGCAATGGCAGTTGCGACTGAACAAGAAATGAAAGCCAAAGCACAGGAAGCAAGAGCGAAGGTTATTGAAGCTGAAGTTGAAGTACCGCTTGCCATGGCCGAAGCATTCCGTTCAGGAAATTTGGGCATTATGGATTATATGCGATACAAAAATATTGATGCCGACACCAACATGCGTGAAAGCATAGCCGGTGACGAAAATAAATCATCATCTGAAAAAGAAGACTAAAAATCACATACAGTGAATCAATAAAATGAGGTTGTCGTTTTCGGCAGCCTCATTTTTTTGTATTTTTACGCTACAATACATTTAATAGCCAAACTTAAAAAGTATCAGCCCGGCGACCCAATGAAAAAAGAAACCATGCTGGCACCGCTTTCTAAACGAAATTTTGTAGAAGAAGTACACCAACAAGTAGCTGATTCTGTAAAAATGGG
>JAQIDF010000050.1 GCA_027858145.1 Prolixibacteraceae bacterium
AAATCCATTTGCAGCTCAATTCATAGGAAAAATAGATCGAATTTCGAACATACGTTCGGTAAATTCAGATATATATTCGTGCATTCGTGGCTTATCTCTATTTTTGTTTTTAAGCTACATTGTAAATGCGGTTGCCCTGATGGCTCGGAACGGGTCAAATATCAATAACCCCGGGTTGCTGAGCTGGTCGAAGCACAACCCGGGGCAAACTACAACACACTAAACACCGGCCACGGTAGCCCATCGAAAAAAGCGCTACCGCTCCATGGCCGGAAAACAGGATATATAATCAAAACCATCTCCCAAAGCCTCCTTCAACGACAAACTCGGTTGAGGCAACTTCCAAATCACCAACCATCAACCAATGACCAATGACCAATGACCAATGACTAAATGCTGGGAGCTATACGACCAGTACCGATCTCAGATCACCAACCAATGACTAATTAACTAATGAACCAATGACTTTTGTTTATTTTTCACCCAACTACAAATAAAATTCGTTATTTTCGTAAAAAACCAACAAAACTTGCGGTTCATGTCAAACTTCAGCTTCTTAAAACAATCTTTTTCATTTTTATACACCGATGCTGCCGAGGCCGAAAAACACACCCTTTCAGCACCCAAATACGCGGCCATACTTTGCCGCAGTACACTCGAAAAAGCGATTAACTGGCTGTACGACAACGACCCCGACCTCGACCAGCCATACAACGAGAACACGCTAAGTATATTAATGCACCAAACTTGTTTTAAGAACATTGTCAACCGCCTGATGTTTCGCGAAATAAACAACATACGCTTAACCGGGAACAACGCTGCACATGGCAAAAGCGTAAACCAAACCGAATCGATGGTGGCATTAAAAGGCCTTTTTCGTTTTCTGTCATTCGTTGCACGTTATTACAGCGAAGAATACCCCGAAGTGCCCCCGTTTGATGAAGCATTAATACCCGATGAAAAACAAAAAGACAAAACACTGGCCGAGCTCCAAAAAGTTGTTGATGAGCTAACACTTAAAGCCGAAAAATTACAAGAAGAACGAACACGGGCCAATGAACTGGCAAAAGAGAACGAACTCCTTTCTATACAAGTTCAAAAACAAAAAGAAACCATATCGGCACGCAAGGAAGAGCGCAAACAAATCCCCGAAGCACGCAAACCAATTCCTCAGCTTATTCCTGAAGCTCTTACCCGAAAAATATTCATCGATTCGCTGTTGAAAGAAGCCGGCTGGGACAACCTGCGAGAAAGCCGTGAGTTGGAATATCCCGTTTCAGGGATGCCAGCTTCAACCAACCCCACCGGTACCGGCTATGCCGATTATGTGCTTTGGGGCGACAATGGTCTTCCTTTGGCTGTTATCGAAGCCAAAAAATCATCAGTCGATGCACACACCGGACAATACCAGGCTGAATTATACGCCAACTGCCTCGAAAATATGACCGGGCAGCGTCCTGTAATTTTTTACACCAACGGTTTTGAAAGCCATATATGGGACGATGCTTTTTATCCCCCGCGCGAAGTTTCAGGCTTTTACACAAAAAATGAATTACAACTTTTAATTGACAGGCGTAAAACACGCCTAGATATCCGAAATTACAAAGTTGATACCGAGATTGCCGGCCGCCCCTACCAAATGGAAGCCATCCAACGGGTTGCCGAAACACTGGCAACACAAAAAACCAGAAAGCTTGCAGGCAAAAACCAGAAAGCGCTTTTGGTAATGGCTACCGGTAGCGGTAAAACACGGGTATCGGCCGCTATTGTCGATATGCTGGCTAAATGCAACTGGGTAAAACGCGTACTCTTCCTGGCCGACCGAAACGCGCTGGTAACGCAGGCAAAAAATGCTTTTACAACCTACCTGCCTCAACTTTCGTCTATCGACTTAACTCGCGAGAAAGAAGACAACGGAACCCGATTGGTTTTTTCAACCTATCAAACCATCATGAACAAAATCGACAGCCTCAAAAATGAAGAATCCCGTTTCTATAGCCCGGGGCATTTCGATTTAGTGATTATCGATGAAGCACACCGTTCTGTTTATAAAAAATACGGTGCCATATTCCGCTACTTCGACTCACTGCTCATTGGGCTCACGGCAACCCCAAAAACCGATATCGACCGCAACACATATAACCTTTTTAATATTGACGACAACAACCCAACCTTCGCCTACGAACTAAACCAGGCAGTTACCGATGGCTACCTGGTACCGCCCAAAGCCATAAAAGTACCGTTGAGGTTCCCCCGCGAAGGCATTCGCTACCACGACCTGAGCGATGCCGAAAAAGAAGAATACGAAGAGAAATTCGGCGACCCCACAACCGGCGAAGCCGATGACACCATCAGCAACAACGCCCTCAACTCGTGGCTGTTTAATACCAACACCGTTGACCGCGTACTCGCATTCCTAATGGACAATGGTATCAAAACCCAGGCAGGAGACAAACTTGGTAAAACAATTATTTTCGCCCGTAATCACAAACACGCCCTTTTTATCGAAGAGCGATTTAATAAAATGTACCCCGAGTATGGCGGCAGCCTGTTACGTGTAATCGATAATTTTGAACCAAAAGCACAGGAGCTATTAACCAATTTTTGTTATACCCCCTCCGAAGACGATCCCCAAATTGCCGTTTCTGTTGACATGATGGACACAGGGATTGATGCACCAAGGGTCGTGAACCTCGTATTCTTTAAGCCCGTTAAATCGGCTACCAAGTACTGGCAAATGATTGGCCGGGGCACAAGACTCTTCCCTAACCTCTTTGGCCCGGACAAAGACAAAAAACATTTCCTGATTTTTGATTTTTGTGAGAACTTCGAATTCTTTGGCGAAAACCCCGAAGGCATCGAAACATCAAACCAAAAATCGATCTCGCAGCGTATTTTTGAAGCCAAACTTGATATCGCCCTTCGCCTTCTGTCAAATAATGAAACCACACCCGAAGATCTGGAAGTTGCAAAAAAATACATCGACGAACTGCACAAGCAAATTGCAACCCTGGATGAAAACCGTTTTGAAGTTCGTCTGGAAATGCGACTGGTCAACGAGTACAGCAAACGCCAACGCTGGGAAAACATTTCACGCACCGATTTTAACGACATTTGTAACCAACTGTCAAAACTGCCTGTCCCGGCAACCGAAGACGAAGACGCTAAACGCTTCGACCTCATGATTTTAAACTTGCAACTATATAAAATCCTCGACGACACAAAACAAAACACTATAATTATTGAAGTTTTCGGAATTGGTAAAAGACTATTGAAGAAGAAAAATATTCCGGCAGTTAACGCCAAAATCGAAACCATAAACAACGTTCAGAATGAAGTATTCTGGCAGAAAGTCACTTATAAAAATATAGAACAGGTACGTTGCGACCTCCGCGATTTAATAAAATTCCTCGACAAAGAACAAAAATACGATGTCTTCACAAATTTCGAAGATTACTTAAACCTGGATACTGTTGAGGAAATCGACATCATACCAAGCTACACATCAATGCAAAGTTATCGCGAAAGAGTTGAGCGGTACATAAAAGAACACAAAGACCATCTGGTGATTCATAAAATCCGTAAAAACCAGCAAATAACCCACGACGAACTACAACAACTCGAGAACATTCTCTTCAAGAGTGAAATAGGCACAAAAGAAGAATATCAGAAGGAATACGGCAACATGCCACTTGTAAAATTCATCCGCAGCATTGTAGGCCTCGACACCGATGCCGTGCAACAACTCTTTGCCAACTTCATACAAGCCGGCAACCTCACTGCCAACCAAATCACATTCATAAACACCATAATAAACTACCTCACAAAAAACGGGACCATCAACAAAGAAATACTTTTCGAACCGCCCTTCACCAACCTCAATGACCAGGGCATAACCGGTATTTTCACCGACGAAGCCCAGATAACCAAAATCATCAGAATTATCGACCAGGTAAATAAAAATGCGGTGGGATAGAAAACAAACACCTGAAAATGATAAACGAAAGCAGATATATAGACATTTCAATTAATGACATTCATCATATCATCAAAAAGAATGATGAAGATCTAAGGGTTTCTCAACAAATAAGAAAAAAACGTAACGAGAATCAAAACCACTATTCAAAAACTTGGAGCAGGCACGATTTTTACCGCGAAATACTTTCAGATATGTACATTGATGGTTTTGTCGAGAATTATCCGCATGGAAATGTAGTTCGGCAAGCCCAAAGAAGTTACTACTATCGTGGTGAAAATCAAATCTTCAAAAGCTCGAAGGCATCACTTTACAGGAAGCTACATTGTATTGCCAAAGATGATGAAAAGTTAGCAGAAAAATTTGTTGCATATATGAGGAACGCTGATTTTTTATGGTTGTTATTAAAATTTGATCATGTGCAAAAATTCATTTCTGAGCCATTAATCTTTAACAACAAAAATTTAGGTTATGGAATTAGCTTACTATATGAGCAGCTTGCACAACATTACGGATTAGATAGTCCTTGGTTAGATATTACTTCCGACTTTGAGGTAGCATTGTTCTTTGCCTGCTGCAAATTCAACCATAAAGAAAAAAAATGGTTACCATTAAACAAATCCGACTTCTTGTTTAATCCTCCCCACACACAATATGGCATAATTTTCAGGCAATTATCAGATCATCCCAACAATCTATCTTATGATCCCCACTTAACACAAATATTACCTGTTGGATTTCAGCCTTTTATGAGATGTCACATGCAAAATAGCTATGTTGCAAAAATTGATGAATCCAAATCATTGCAAGATGATACCTCATTTCAAATATTGCGTTTTAAACACTCTGAGTTTCTCTGTAATTTCATTTTCAATAAAATGAAAAAAGGAAAATTGATATATCCACATGAAGGTCTAAGCTCTTTGTCAGATTATATTGAACACATTAAACAAAAGAAAATATTCACTCAGGAAATTTTTGATTATACCATACAAAAACCAGATTTTAAAAACGTAAAAAAAGACAACATCAAAAAGCTTTTAGATAAATATGATTACCAAATCATCAACGCCAGCAACTATATACCTAAAAACAAAATAGAAGAAATCAATAATAACTATCATAACTTTGATATAGAGAAAAGTTACAATATTAAACTCACAACCAGATTGGTTTATATTCCTCCGCATAATAATCAGTAAGTAAACTAATACTACAAAAGCTAATAACATCGAATTCGAAAAGCATTAGATTACGACTATAACCATGAATAACGCTAGCTTGCAACTAGTACTTGGTATTTAACTAAGGGCAATAAACGATCAATTACCCCGGCATTTATGCCGGGGCAGAAGTACAATCAATAGAAATTGGGCTTTAGCCCAAAAAAACGAACCCTATTCCCATAGCCTTCAAAAGAAGCCTACCTCAACAAATAAAGACAATTGCAAAACGCACCAATGTAAACAAAACAATTACTTTTATTGCCTATTCTATAAGCATATTTTGAACAATACACTCACAAAACAAAAACAAAACTTGATTTTACTTGTTTTTATTTTATATATTTACACAATAATTGCAATAAACCGAAATAGAATGATACTTGAGCTAAAAATAAAAAACTTCCTTTCGTTCAAAAACGAGGTAAGCATAAACTTCGAAGCAACAAACGATAAAACATTGGAAGACTATTATGTAACAACTCAAAACGACGGTACACGCATTCTCAAAATGTCAATGATTTATGGTGCAAATGCGTCCGGTAAATCCAATCTAATCAGTGCTTTTGAGTTTCTCAACGACTTTTTAGGCCATATCCCCGGAGAAAAAGAATCCGGCACCGGGTTTATCCCTTTTATGTTTGGCGATTCATCCAAAAAACCCGGAAGCTTTGAATTAACATTTTATGCAGGTGGCTTAAAATACAAATACAAGCTATCATTAGATGCCAATACCGTGTATGAAGAGAAAATGCATATTTATCCGGGCACACAACCCGCTTTAATCTTCAAGCGTTATTACGATAAAAACAACAATATTTCCAAAATCGATTTTGGATCCAAAATTAAAATATCTGACCAGGCCGTTGAAGCAATTCAACTAAAAACACTCAAAAACACATCAGTATTAGCCGCTTATAAACAGGTCAATGTTTCTATTCCCGAAATTGAGCTTGTCCTTGAATGGGTTAGCTTGCAATTTCTAAATGAAATCAATCCATACACTGATTTAACAAATTTTTCCGACAACACCATTAAACAAAATAGTGATATCCGGGCAAAAGCACTTGAGTTCCTACGCGAAGCGGATTTCAACATTAGCAATATTGATTTCAAAGACCGGATTAAAAAGCTGCCCGACGAAGTAATAAATATGCTTAACACCATTCCGTTATCCCAAGAGGAAAAGGAACAAATAAGGAAAGACAAGTCAATTCGCATTGAAGAAACATACTTCACCCACAAGGTACTCAACGAAGGGAAAGAAGAACGCTACATGCTGCCCGCAGAACGCCAGTCAAAAGGCACAATGCGCTATTATGGCCTCACAGGACCATTTTTCCATGCCATGAAATTTGATGCATTCATGCTTGTCGATGAAATTGGCTCGGCTTTACACCCCTTGCTGGTGATGCACTTTTTGAAAGAGTTTCTTAAAAAATCAAAAAAAGCTCAATTGCTGTTTACTACACACAACATGTCTTTGCTTAACGAAAAAGACATCTTACGTAAAGATGCCATCTGGTTTACCGAAAAGCAACCCGATGGCGCAAGCGATCTTTACTCTTTAGCTGATTTCAGTTTCAGAAAAGATCTTTCATTTTTTAATGCCTACAAATTGGGTAAATTTGGAGCTGTACCTGAACTGTAAACCATGGCACGAATAACCGGAAAAAGAAAAATCAGAGCAAAATATGCGGTTCTGGGTGATGTAATCACTGAACATTTGCTTAATACGCTAAAATATATCATCAAGTGCAGAATGAATGCACATATAGCACTTTACTTTGTACCTTAATTGTAATTATTTTATAAAAAACAACTTCTAATGAATACAAATAAATTTGGCATTAAGAATTTTAGAATATTTGATGAGAATGGGCAAACTTACAAAATCTCACCAATAAGTATACTTACTGGATGTAATAGCTCAGGGAAGAGTTCAACAATAAAGGCTTTGGATTTATTGTCAAACTTTTTTGAAAAATTGCGTTTGACCTACATAAATGGGTATCAATTCCAATTAGATAATTTTGATTTACAGTTTAATGAGGGCAAACACAATTTAGGCACTTTCGATAAAGCTTTTAATAAAAATTCCAGCTCAAAAGAAATGTCTTTTATGTTTTCAATGGAGTCAAAATTGTTAAATGGCGCTGTTGATGTTGAATTAGTGTTTATTAAAAACACGATGAATCAATTGAATAATGGGAAATTGGCTAACCTTAATATTATTCAAAATAAGAAGAAAATAGTAAAAATAGATTTCAAAAAAGAACTAAAAGCACAGTTTGATTTCCAATACCTAAAACAAATCTTTATATCAATCGCTAAAGATTCAAAGGAATTTAGACTGTTAAGTCAAGAGGTAGAGGAGAACAAACAAAAAGGATTATATTTCGCCAGTGAATCAGACCTTATTAACGAGTATGGCGAAGAAAAAGTTTCTTCAATTGAGAAAATAATAGAATTAACTAAATATCTTAATAAAAGGGATGATGCCAATCAGCTAATTGAAAAATGCACAGACATAGATTTAACGCATAATAGCTTATTCTACCTGCCTGTTTTAGATTGGTTGAAAGATGTAAAAAAACAAAATGTTAATGAAACCATTTTAAATATCATTGAAAATTCGGTGGGTATAAAAAAGCTTAACGAAACTAATTATAAACTTGTTCTTGAAGATTACCATAGTTCTGATATTGTGAACTTTGTCGATTATTATTTAAAGTTAGAAAATGAATTTTTAGAAGTTTTATCCAATAAGATTTTTGAAGTTGAAAAATATCCCTTTGTGAATGATAATGATTCTTTTATTTCTGATATTGCCAATTTGATTTACCCTGAAAAACTTAAACAAATAGCCTATACACAAATTGGAAATTTGGAATCAATTGAAGGCGATGATTTTCTTTATAAATTCACTAATGTATTCGCATCACTTGCTTCTCTTTGTAGAGAAGTTGATGAGAAATACTCCAATGAAAGAGTAGAATCTATAGATTTATCTAGTCCGGAAAATGGAATGGTGGAAATAGATTATTTTTACCTAAAAGAGATAGAATCATTTGTAACCTTTATAAAAGCAATACTGCAAGATAGTCTGTTGAATCCACCGGTTTTTATCCAAAACATTAAATTTGTTGACTCTGTTCGCGCCAACATACAAAGGCTTTATACATTTAACAATCAGGGAACACAATTTAATGAAACACTATTAGAATATTCATCAATACATGAACGGTTAGCACTACCCGATAGTGCTATTTATCAACACTCTGCAGATAACGAAAGAAAACAAGCATCAAAAGAATCAAGTAATTTTGAATTAGGCTCATTTATTAGAAAATGGCTTAACAAATTTGAGATAGCTGACGATTTTGCAATTGAAACCACTAGTGAAGGACTTGGAATACTTATCTACTTAATTAAAAATGGAGATAAGCAATTGTTAGCAGATCAAGGATTTGGTATTACCCAACTTATTGCCTTACTTATAAAAATTGAAATTAACATTGTTAAATCAAAATATATTTATTCTCATCCCTTCATTCTCGAGTTAACGACAGAAACACGATACAAATCATCTACTATAGCTATTGAAGAACCAGAAACAAATTTGCACCCAAAATTCCAGTCCCTCTTAGCAGATTTATTTATGGATGCATATACAAATTATAATATCCGCTTTATAATAGAAACACACTCGGAATACCTTATTCGAAAGCTACAATATCATGTTGCAAAATCAAATATTGATGCCAACGACATCTCATTATATTATCTCAACAATCCCGACAAAAACAAAAGAATTCAAGGCATTCCACAAATTCAGAATATCAAACTTAAAAATGACGGAACATTAAGTGAGGCTTTTGGAAATGGATTTTTCGATGAAGCCGATAACTTAGCGATGGAATTATTATATATTAAAACTCAGAACTAAATGGAAAAGCCCAAGGTGTTTTGTGAAGTTGAGTTTTTAAATAAATATTCAAAAGCCCGACCAATTGCTAACTTTGAAAATTCATCAAAAGATGATACTTGGAAAAGCTACTGGAACTTTATCTCTGCCTCAGCTATTCAGCTTAATATTTCAATAGAAGAATTTAAAAATCTAGCAGATAAAGAAGAAATCTATAAACACATCTGGAAATCAGTCGCTAGAGGTCGCTCCGAAATAAGTTTCACAACAAGCGAAACAGAAAAAAATCAAACTCTTGAAAATCACATCGTAAATAACAAGAGCTCATGCGGAACCATGTATCTTGTTGATAAGAAATGCGATACATGTAATAAAATAAGTGAAGACTATGGTGTATGGATAATTAATTCTGAACAACTATATTTAGATCAAAATCAAAATATGTTCAAAATGGTAACTGAACCAATTAAAAAGAGTGATCGGACCTTATCTCCATGGAATTTCATGAAACCATTAAAACATCCATGCAACTCTTTGGCTATTTTAGACAACTATTTAATGAAATCAAACCAAAGTATAAACGATAGTCTAATACCACTTTTAAACTATCTACTCCCAAGCAGATTGAGAATTCCTTTTCATTTATCAATATTTACTTTAAAAGAATTTAGAGAAATAGGCACAGGTCATAAAAGAGTCGATTTTAATAATCGAATCACCAAACTGAAAAATGAATTAGAAAAGATAAGGCCCAATCTAAATTTTAAAATTTCTTTTTTCGAAATAAAACCAGGCAAAGAACACGATAGAAGTTTAATTACCAACTACCTATTGGTTGAATCAGGAAGTGGTTTTGACTTATACAAAAATCAAAAAACCACACATAAAACAAGTGTGAAATCATATTTTCCTGCAACCGCAAATTTCATTGCAAATAACAGAATGAAAGACTTTGTTAATGTGAAAGAATCACTTAAAAAAACTTTTAAACAAGCAGTATCAAACGAATACATGAAGAATTACTGGGGGGTAAAAGATAATCGT
The DNA here is from genome assembly GCA_027858145.1 of Prolixibacteraceae bacterium. Classification (GTDB taxonomy): domain Bacteria; phylum Bacteroidota; class Bacteroidia; order Bacteroidales; family Prolixibacteraceae; genus Roseimarinus. Next base: position 10,172 of record JAQIDF010000050.1, read on the forward strand.
TTATTGGAATAAAATAACAATAGAGTGCACTTCCGTTGCACACATGCATTTCATCTTTGCATCAGACAATAAAAAAGAAAATATGACTGATCAAGAAATTTGGACATTAGTTCCGGAAGAATACAAAGAAGGGATCAATGAAAGAGGACTTCAAGGTGCATATATTGAAGCCATTAATAGCAATCCCATCAGTGAAGAAGTATATCGCAGTTCAATGTTGAAGAAATACAAAAACTTTGCTGATTTTATGTATTCTACATTTAAATGGATTTCATCTCCACAGCATTTTAATTGGTGGTTTGAAAGGGTATTCAATAAAAAGTTCATACACCCTTCAGACAAAGACAGCCCCAACTATGGATTATCTACCAATAAGCTTGTTAAACATGAAATAAATATTTTTGAAGATTCTGATGACTACTGGTTTGAGAATACTATTAATATGGACTTTGACAGACCTTCATACGGTCAATATCATGGATCTCATGCACAGGACATTGAAGGATTAAGCGACGACTTTATTAACGACGCTTTAGAAGGTGACCCGGATGCATATTGGAATATAGATTAAAATATCTTTTGTTAACACTAAGTCTATCTATGGATAAGCTGTAAATTTCTGCCTCGCAATAAACGGGTTAGTAAAAAACAATAAACCTAACGTGCATCAACAATAAATTTATAATGGAAAGTTCAAATCACAAATTATACAATAAAAAAAAATCACTTCTATTATTAGCTGTGTTTAATGTATCAATATTTCTTATCGTAGGCTACATAACTGAATGGCACAGTAGTCCTAAACCAATTGAAAATTTTTTATTCCCAGAAATAAGGTTAAGACAAAACAGGCTAACATTTCTACTGTTGATACCCTTTATCTCATCAGCTATTTGGATAACTGTGGTGAATGGGAAAAAACGTTTTTTCAAAACACTCTTGGCTTTAGCATTGCTTTTCATACCATTTTCAATTATTGCTATATTAATCAGCTATATAGCTTATACATTCTCAATGTTTATCGGTTTGGATGAATGGAATAATAGTGTATTGGAAGTCCTTATCTTTTATCTTTTGTTTATTGTATTTACCACATTATGGAATTGGATAATTGCAAAACTTCAAAAAGTAAAACTAAACATGAAGTCAATCTTAATACTTGCGATTAGTCAGTTTGCAATGCCCTTAATTTGTTTTATATGGTGTGCTGGTTTATCCATCTTTTTGGATAACGATTTTATTGAAAATGCATTTTTCAATGGGGGTGTGATTCTCGCAATTACCTTGTATGAAGGATTTTATCTTATGTGGTTAAAACAACAACAAATAAAGGCTGTTTAGTTGTTGCTATTGCTCCTCTTTAGTCTCCAAGTTGAGCTTTGCATGATCCTCTATTAAAATAAGCTGCTCAGGCATTAAACGATAATGAAAGGAAACAGCTTTTATTCGATAGACTTAAAAATAAATTTTTTTTGCAATACCAAAAAGGTTGTTGTAGTTTTGATATTGAAAATATCGTTAAATGGGTTATGTGATTTTTTCCAAAATATCAGTCTAGCGTCAGGCAAGAAAAATAAATTTTCAGAACCTGTCTTAAAAAATGCTATGAAAAAGACAATATTTTTTAGCATTCATTTTTTTACTGTGTCTTATCTGCTAAACATTTAATAGTAAAAACCAAATATATGAATATATGTAATACTTTAACTGGTGAGTTTTATCAATGTTTTAAAGGATTTGTTTTTTAAATTTAATCCAGTTGATTCAAAAGTAACAGATATACTAGGCGATGAGGTTTCTAATAATCATTTTATTTATTCTAACAAAACAAACAAGAAAAACCTCAAAACACTTTGGGTTGATAAAGGTAGTTATAGAATCAGGTAACGACCCGATTAATCTATACTTGCAGCTCGCCAGTGTATTTCGACTATAAAGCAGTTTGCTATTACTCATACACGCTGACCAATTTAGACTATAAAAGAAGACAGAAGACAATTCAACATAACACAGGCAAAAAACTAGAAATTTAAAAATAAAAAACATGAAGAAATATTTAACAATCACTTTCATTTTGTTGACAGTGGGGCTTTTTGCTCAATCCACTTCTTGGAATAAACATAATCTGAAAGAACATTGGAAAGCAAACGGAATAGATGAAATTGAAGGTATCTATGAAGACACCCAAAAACATACTAAACATAACCCTAAAATGACATATGGTTTAATAAAGACAAATAGCGGTTATACGTTAGTGTTTCTTAAAGTATTAGGAGGTAAAAGGTTCAATGGCCCTTATAAAGATTACAACTATATGTGGAATCCTGGTGATGTTCAGGCATATCTATATCCTACCGCAACGCCATATTTGTTTAAATCAAAGTATTATCGTTATGATAAAACAATTTTTGAAGATTTTTATATGTCGTTCGAGAAAGGTATTATGAAATTTGTTTTGATGTATGAAGATTGGGAACATATATTTTTAAAACTCTACCCTTCAATTAATGATAATGTAACTTATCCAAACAGCTCTTCAAAACAATCTTCTGGTACAGGTTTTGGAATTTCATCAACTGGTATCATTGTAACAAACTTTCACGTAATTGATGGCGCTAAAACCATTAAAGTAAGGGGAATTAATTTAAATTTTAACAAAACCTATAAAGCGAAAGTTCTTTTTTCAGACAAAAATAATGACCTTGCTTTAATTCAAATCGATGACTATGGTTTTAATTCGCTTGGCACAATTCCATTCACAATTAAAACAGAACTTTCAGGAGTTGGAGAAAAAATCTTTGTTTTAGGTTATCCTTTAAGAGCAACAATGGGTGACGAGATAAAACTCACGAACGGCATAGTTACTTCTATGACAGGTTTTCAGGGTGATATCACTTCTTACCAAATACAGACACCAGTTCAGCCAGGAAATAGCGGAAGTCCGTTATTTGACAGTCAGGGTAATTTAATCGGTATTATAAATGCAAAACACGGTGAAGCAGAAAGTGCTTCATATGCAGTTAAAACAAGCTATTTAACAAACTTGATTGATTTATTACCAAAACCTTTGAAACTTCAAAAGGTTAACTCAATGAAAGATAAGTCATTAACTCAACAGGTTGAATTAGTAAAGAGATTTGTTTATATAATTGAAACTGAATGAAATAATTATACTCCATGTAATAAAGTGAATATGCAATAAGTGTTTTGCTCTTATAATCAGCATTGTCACCTGCAATAATTTCGGTGCTTTTCGACAAGAAAATGACCCACATTCCACAATATGAAGTAGCCTTTTTAGCGGCATACTAATTGAATTGTTCTCGTTTTAGTATATTCAATGGCGTTTTTGATAAGATTTATATGAATGGTGTCTAGTTTATTTTGGTAGGTTGAAATGTTCTTACAGTATTCTGTCAAAAATTAAATATTTGAATAAAGTTTTTTTGGTCATTGATCTAATCATCCAAGGCTTCTGTTTTCTGTTGTAAAATTTTTACAAGTTATTTTCAATATCTGGGTGTTTAGGTGTAATTGTGCCACCAGTTTCGGAGGATACAATAAGATTGTAGTAGCAAAAGAACCAACTATTCCAAAATATAATACTGTTAAAAAACTAGAGGATAATACTAAAGTTAAATACACTGAAAATAAATTATAACTTAATCACATATAATTCAGGGCATTTTTTTTCTTTAAATTACTTGAAAACATTATCCATTGCTTATGTATAAATGTGCTAACCCTCATTCTTCCTGTTCAAAATGTTATTTTTAACATTTTCTAATTCCTCATTATCGGGGGCTAATTCTATAGCCTTCTCTATTGCTTCAAGTGCCTCATAATAACACTGAAAAGCATCATTAACAATAGCATAAGCATGATAAACATCGCTATAGGTTTTATTACATCTCAAATCAAACAAATAATACTTCAATCCAGATTCAGTACTATCCATAAAATTATCTTCCATTATCGGTCCATTCCAGCTTTCAGCAATCGCATCTCTACTGTGCATCAATGTTCTAAGAAAATCAAAAGCTTCAGCTGAGACTATACCACTGGGATAGAAACAGCAATGTGTTGCATACATCAAAGAAAATCCTCCATCAGGTATATTGAGTTCTATGGCTTTTTTAAAATGCTTCAAGGCTTCCACTCTAATTTCGTTTTTTCTAAACAAAAACATTCCATAAGCCTGATGAATAAATGGGTTGTTCTTATGTTTTTTTATTATTTTATCGAATGTCAATTTATCTTCATCCGTAACAATTCCTTTTTCCTGTCTTTGCGTAATTGCATTTACCAATTCAACTTCTGACACATAAATTTCCTTATTTTTATCAAAACTTTTTTTGAATATTCTCATGTTTCCAAATTTAATAAATCCAAATTAACAAAAAAAACCATGAATTGAACTTAAGGTACAATATCTAACTAGACACATTTTTTATAAAGTTTTATTTATTTGATTAATAGGATTAAATACCCATAGCTATATTTACATAACACCTTCTTATAGGAACAAAAATATTTTAAGCGGTGTAAACGAATTGTTTTATTTTTGTCCCATAAGGGCATTATATAAAATAGCCCGCACGAGCCCTCCCTAAATGGGTTTCCTCATTCACCTCTGCGTAAAAGCTCCCCAATGCCCCGTCCGACCAGTCATCCCTGTCTGAATGGATTCATCCAGACTGACGGGCGGAGCCACTGGCTTTAACTTCAAGGTAAATTCGTCAACCCATTAGAAATAGATGCATATGCCTGCATCTTACTTTTCCAAAATAGGACCAATTCTTTAAATATATTGCTATATTTGTACTGTGAGTACGAATAGTGAAATAAAAATAAAGAGATTGATAGAGCTTCATGTTCCGGGAACAATGCTTCTGGCTTCTTGGTTGAACCAGAATGGATTCTCACATGATCTGCAACAACGTTATCGGAAAAGTGATTGGTTGGAGTCAGTTGGTGTTGGGGCCTTTAAACGTCCTGCAGAAACAGTTTCCTGGCAGGGAGGTCTTTATTCATTGCAAAAACAATTAAAACTTCAGGTTCATGTTGGAGGATTAACTGCTTTAGCAATGTCTGGTTTCTCGCATTATCTTCGTACGGACAGTGAACAGATTTATCTTTTTTCACCGCTGCAGACAAAATTACCGAACTGGTTTAAAAAATATTTTGCATCTGACTCCATTGTACCGGTCCGAACATCTATGTTAACGACAGAGACTGGACTAATAGAACTTGAAGTAGTGCAGTTTCAGGTAACTGCTTCCTCTCCTGAACGGGCTATACTTGAAGCACTTTTCCTTGCTCCGGATAAAGCTGATTTACTAGAACTATATCAGGTAATGTCTGGATTGGTAAACCTGCGTCCTGATACAGTACAAAATTTGCTGGAGAAATGTACTTCTATAAAAGTGAAAAGATTATTCCTATATATGGCTAGAAAATTAAATCATCAATGGTTTCAATTTTTGGATCTATCTGGAATAACGCTTGGTTCCGGTGATCGTAAACTTGTAGAAAAGGGCGTTTATAATGCCGAATTCGGAATAACAATACCCAAAGAGCTGTATACTTTATGATTGATCCAAAATATAGAAGACAAGTAGATTTATTGTTACAGACTATTCCTTATGTAGCAAAAGAACAGATATTTGTATTAAAGGGTGGAACGGCTATTAACTTGTTTATTCGCGATATGCCAAGACTTTCGGTCGATATTGATTTAACGTATTTGCCTTTGAATAATAGAGAGCAGGCTTTAGAAAACATATCCGACGGTCTGACAAGAATAAGAGAGGAACTACTAAATTCTATTCCGGGATTAAGTGTTACCGGAACTACCCGTGAGGGGCACGATGCCAAAATAAACTGTCAATTGCCGGGAGCTCAAATTAAAATTGAGGTTAATACAACAACCAGAGGGAACATTTATCCATCTAAACTAATGAGGATTAAAAATTCTGTAGAAGAATCGTTTGGCAGGTTCGCCGCAATGAATGTTGTATCGCTCGGTGAATTATTTGGTGGGAAGATATGCGCTGCTCTCGATCGTCAGCATCCAAGAGATCTTTTTGATGTAAGATTATTGCTAGATAATGAAGGAATTACCAACGAAATAAAAACAGGGTTTCTAATGGCATTGATTTCCCACATGCGGCCAATACACGAAGTTATAAAACCGTTATTTATAGATCAGCGTCAGGCATTTGAAACTCAATTCGCAGGTATGACAAGTATTCCGTTTACTTATACGGATTATGAAGATACCAGGCATCAATTAGTTGAAGAACTCAATTCAAAATTAGATGAAAATGATCGTTTTTTTCTTATTAGTCTAAAGAAAGGCATTCCTGAGTGGGAAAGATTTGAAATAAAGAATGCAAAAGATTTTCCTGCTGTTCAATGGAAACTGAAAAATATCGAATTTCTTAAAAACAATAATGCTACAAAATTTAACGAGATGGTTTTCCAATTAGAGAAAGTATTTGGTCTCTAAATTTTGATACCTTTAGTATGAATTGTTAATCCATTAGAAAAGCATGTAATCAAAAGCATTCCAAACCTTTTATAGGGTAGAAGCAAGAGTGGTTTCGCTCATTCCCAAAAGCGCCTCGTACCCTCACCACATTTTGCTCATTCCTTCACTACACTTGCCCGGTCGCGATTGCCGGTACATCTAAACAACACCAGGCACAAAAACCCTCGTTCACTTCATTAACGCTCCAATCCGCAGCGGTGGTTTCGTTTCACTTCACACCGTCCACTACTTTCCGCTTCATTGCGTTCACTTTAGTTTTAGAGCCTTTCCCCATAACTTCAAAAGGTTGATAGAAAAATACAAGAGCTTCGCTAGCTCAGCACTTGTTAGCTCGTGTGTAGGTTCTACATCAATTCCCACCCACCAGTAACATCCTGCCTCGTTTTAACCATCTGAATTCCCCAAATAAATGAAAATGAAGTAATCCAAAAATTGAAACCTCAAAACAATTTATTTTTTCGCATACTTTTCAATTGTAAGCACTTGCACTATAATGGCGAAATGAGAGTATTACAGGGTGTAGACATTACCCGGGATGCAAAAGCTGCCAACATTCTTTTACCATTTGGTGCAGGTGTTGAGGCTCAGGTGTATGTTTTCTTCGAAAGTGAAGAAAATTCCACTTACTCGTTAGATCAGCATGGAACTGTAAATGCGTCATAGTGTGAAAATTAGGTCAATTTAAGAAAAGAAAAAAAACCGTCACACTGAATGAAAAAAGGGTTAGCAAAAAAATTGCTAACCCTTTGATTTTTAAGTCGGGATGAGAAGACTTGAACTTCCGACCCCACGCCCCCCAGACGCGTACTCTACCTGACTGAGCTACATCCCGATTAGTTGTTTTGCTAAACACGTTCTAAAGCATCCGCTTCTGTTTTAGCGCTTGCAAAAGTAACATTCCGATCTCAAATTTGCAACCCCATTCTTCATTTATATCGCTTTTTATTTAATGAGACTATTATTAAAACAAATTGTTTACGCATCATTAATTTAACACCAACTTTTATTCTATTTTTATGTTTCAATTTTGTAACAATTATCACGAATACGTGTTATTATTACAATTATTTTTGAACCGTTTGAAAAAGAATAACAATTAAAAAGATACAACCATGTTTGATACAATGAATTTATCTGATAAGCAACCTGAAAAAGGTAAAGTTGAAGGAGATGCTGAAAAAGTTAAATGTTTAATCGTTGGTTCAGGG
>JAQIDF010000081.1 GCA_027858145.1 Prolixibacteraceae bacterium
TTAAATTTATGTAAGTTCCTTCACCATTCCTGCAAATAATGAATTCCTGACTAATAAATTGTCGTTAAAAGTCTCTATTTTTGAAAAAGAATAGAAAAAGGTATACATGTTCGAAAAATTATACAATCTCGAAGGAATTGACCCGGTTGCTTTTTATGGTGCCAACAACAGCAATCTGGATAAAATTCGTTCGTACTTTCCTAATATGAGAATTATAGCTCGTGGTCACACGTTAAAAGCAATGGGCAGCGAAGCACAGTTAAAAACTTTTGACGACAAGCTTAACTTATTGCTGGAACAATATCACGAATTTCACAGCTTAAGCACTGAAACAATTGGCCTTGTTTTAAACGATACAACTGAGGGCACACAAAAGGTCAACAATCCCGATGTATTAATCTTTGGGAATACTGGCAAGCCCATTACTGCACGCACGAAGAATCAACAAAAGCTGGTTGATGCCTGCAATGAGAAAGACCTGATTTTTGCCATTGGGCCTGCCGGAACAGGAAAAACATATACTGCAATTGCCATGGCTGTGAGAGCCCTGAAAAATAAAGAAATTCGCAAGGTTATTATCAGCCGTCCGGCTGTTGAAGCCGGTGAACGCCTCGGGTTTTTGCCCGGTGATTTAAAGGAAAAAATTGACCCGTACCTTCAACCGCTGTATGATGCACTTGGCGATATGATACCACCGCGTAAACTTGAGGATTTTATCAAAGATAAAGTTATAGAAATAGCCCCGCTGGCATTTATGCGTGGACGTACATTAAGCAATGCCTTTGTAGTGCTCGACGAGGCTCAGAACACAACCGTCAACCAGTTAAAAATGTTTCTGACACGCATGGGCATCAACACTAAAATTATTGTAACTGGCGATACAACACAGATTGACTTGCCACGCAGAAGCGATTCAGGACTAATACAAGCCATGCGTATTTTAAAAGGTATTGATGACATAGCCATAGTTGAACTAAATCAGAATGATATTGTTAGACATAAACTGGTGCGAGATATTGTTATGGCATACGATCAATACAATGATGATAAATACACAAAGAAAAAAGCTAGCAATAACAAACCCGGCGATACTGAAGAAAACAGCAGGTAAGTTCACATCTATAAAACTATATAACAATGAGTAACGCGATTGTAAAAACCGATTTCAATTTTCCCGGACAAAAAAGTGTGTATCATGGTAAGGTGCGCGAAGTTTACGACATCAATGATGAATATCTCGTGATGATTGTATCTGACCGTATCTCTGCCTTCGATGTAGTTCTTCCCAAAGGAATTCCTTTTAAAGGTCAGGTGTTGAACCAGATTGCAGCCAAGTTCCTGGATGCAACCAGTGACATCGTTCCGAACTGGAAAATTGCTACGCCCGACCCGATGGTGACTGTTGGTCACAAATGCGAACCTTTCAAGGTTGAAATGGTAATCCGTGGTTATTTAACCGGCCATGCATGGCGCGAATACCGTGATGGCAAACGGATGTTGTGCGGCAACCCGCTACCCGAAGGGATGATAGAGAACCAAAAATTTGAAAAGCCGATGATCACCCCAACTACAAAAGCCGATGTTGGCCACGACGAAGATATTTCAAAAGAAGAAATACTGGAACAAGGCCTTGTGTCGAAGGAAGACTATGAGCTACTGGAAAAATACACCTTAGAACTTTTCCGGCGCGGAACGGATATAGCTGCTAAAAAAGGGTTAATCCTGGTTGACACAAAGTATGAATTTGGAAAGAAAGACGGCAAAATCTACTTGATTGATGAGATTCATACACCCGATTCATCACGTTATTTTTATGCCAATGGTTATGAGAAGCGTCAGGCCAAAGGTGAAAAACAAAAGCAGCTCTCAAAAGAGTTTGTCCGCCAGTGGTTAATCGAAAACAATTTCCAAGGACAAGAAGGTCAGAAAGTACCTGAAATGAGCGAAGAATTTATAAAAAGCGTTAGTGAGCGCTACATCGAATTATACGAAAAAATAACCGGCGACAAGTTTGTAAAAGCCGATATTGAAGATGTGGCTACCCGTATTGAGGAAAATATCACAGACTACATTACATCATTGAAATAGTAATAAAATTAAGGCTGCTCGTTGAAATACGGGCAGTCTTTAGGATCAAATTAAGATTAGGGTGGATGAATTTATTTTTATAATTTCAATAGATCGTTAGATTTTAGACATGAGACAATAGACTTGTTTGCAATACGCTAAATATCAGCAATTTAAACAAACACCCCACAAGACTATGAACAACTCGTTGTCAATGGCTTAAAAAATATAAACAAACTGTTGTAATTTATTAACCCCAAAAAAAAATTATAGCCACGAATGCCCGAATAGTAATGTCTAATATTGTAATAAGTGTTTCAGGATGAAACTAGCATGATCAGCTAGCTGAATACAACATATGATTACCCCTATGTATTGGGGGTGAGTACGACGAAAAACCCAAATCGTTTGCTGGTCGTTTCTGGAGATGGCACATCA
>JAQIDF010000086.1 GCA_027858145.1 Prolixibacteraceae bacterium
AACAGTTTATATGCCTTTTTTAGCATTCTGTTGCGGGAGTGTAAAAATAAAAAAGCCTGTAAATGTGATATTTACAGGCTTTTGCTTTATTTGTCTTTTGTATTTCGCGGAGAGCGAGGGATTCGAACCCCCGGACCCACAAAAGCAGGTCAACAGATTTCGAGTCTGCCCCGTTCGACCACTCCGGCAGCTCTCCTTATTGCGGATGCAAATATATAAAAGATTTTAGAGTTCAAAACCCTTTACATGTTTGATTTCTTTTTAAACAATTTACCTGTTGATTAAAACATAGCAATTCATTAAATTGTTGTTTATATAAATAACAGTTCGTTAATATTAAGTCATTGACAATAAACTGTCTATGCTTCGATAGATTGTTTTTTAAATAGCTGATATTTAGCGCATTACAAACAGGTCTATTGTCTCATGTCTAAAATCTAACGATCTATTGATAAACCAACATACAAAATTATGCAAACAAATGGTCAATGTGAATTCTACGGAACACTCGAAAAATTAGAAAATTTCACAATACTTACACAAAATATTATCCCGGGAACGTTAGTGTTTGAATCGTTATCGCCATTTACCGGTTATTACGACGAAAACCCGCACGATTACGAAAACCCGCTTTATTTATATATGGCTGTTGATAAAACTTATACCGTTTTTGATATTGCCAGGGCATTTCAGTCTGTGCTAAACGATGTTGATTTTGAACTTGATGCTGCAAAAGCCTTTGTGAAGTTCAACGATAAATTTTACAATGTAATCCGGCTTAGGCATATTAATGGTTATGAGCATGTGCGGGAAATACAGGAAGCCTTTGAAAAACATGGCATAAAGCCACTGAGAGCAATATTGCGTCAAAAAGAGATTCATGCGCATGTTACCCTTAAAAAAATATTTTGTCTTGAAAAAATAGCCGAAGGTTTATTTGTTGACCGTTGTGAAAAGAACCATGCTTATATTGAAATGCCACACATGATTCCGTTTGATGAATTAGTGAAAATTACTGATAAAGTACGTCATAATTGGTTTGAAAGCCGTTTTGATGCGGCAATGGGCTATTTTCTTACCAGCCGGAAAGTGTTCGAGATTGTGCGTATATATTCCGATAAGCTGGATATGAAATACCTCGAAGGCTTGAAAAAACTATATCTTCAAAAAATAGAGAGATAACCAGTTACATCAGTTCTTTGACTTCTTTTTGAATGTATTGAATGGCAATGCTAACCGGGTCGTCACTTATCGAAGAGTATTCATCTAAAATATCGGTGGCATATTCCATGTAGGGTGAACCAGGGTTATGTTCATCGGCAGTTGAACTTACCAGTTGCACCATGCTTTGTTTGGCCGCTGTTACCATTTTCCAGGCGTCGTGCGACAGGTAAATTTGTTGCGATAAATTGTGTTCGTATTCCTCGCGGATGTTTTCGAGCATTGCCCGTTGCAGATCAATGGTTTTCATGTTGTTTGCTGCCAGGCGCATTACAAGCGATTCGGGTTTTATACGTTCCAAAAAAAGGATAATACGTTCGTAGGCCTGCAAGCGAATTGGCAACGTTTCCGCGGTATACTTTACACGTAATTCTTGTTTTCGCTGGCGGTTAAACTGGTCGAAAAACGATTTCAACATATAATATACAAATAGAAAAACGAGTGCGATGGGGAACAACATCGCTATGGATTGTTCGATTATGGTTTGCCAGTTCATTTTTTCGGTATTTTACTTACATTTTTTAAAATAATCATCAAATATTGTTTCAATGTGTCTCTTTTTTGCGCAAAATCTCTTCTTTATTTGATATATTGCACACGTTTTGCAATATTAAGCATTTTCGGCAATAAATTAGTAATGAAACAAGCCGCTTTTGTTATAATGCAATGTATATAGATACTTTTTATAAACCAAAAATTTATTCGACATGAATCCACAAGCCGAAGAATTAAACAAGGTTATTCAACAAAAAAATCCAGCAGTTTTTGACATGTTATCTGAAAGGGGGAGAAACATTTTTTTTCCAAAAAAGGGTATACTTGGTCAGACCGCTGATGCCAAAGGAACAAAAATTAATGCTACCATAGGGGCTGCCGTCGAAGACGATAACAGTCCAATGCGACTGGATGCCATCGCTTCAAAAATAGATATCGACCCATCGTTGGCTTTCCCGTATGCGCCCAGTTTCGGACGTCCCGATATCAGGGCTAAGTGGAAGGAAATGATGTATGAAAAGAACCCGTCGCTTCAAAAAGCCGAGGTGGGCCTGCCGGTGGTAACAAACGCACTGACACATGGTGTGAGCATGGCCGGTTATATGTTTATGAACGAAGGGGAAGAAATTATCGTTCCCAGTTTGTTTTGGGGGAATTACAACCTGATTCTAAATAACGCTTATGGTGCTAAAATCACCAAATTCAACCTTTTTAAAGATGGCGTATTTGATATCGATGCGTTTAAAGAATCATTGAATAAAGGCCCTGTTGGTAAAAAAGTAGTTATTCTTAACTTCCCGAATAACCCGTCGGG
>JAQIDF010000098.1 GCA_027858145.1 Prolixibacteraceae bacterium
CATCAATATAAACTGCTGCTACATCACCATCAACAACGATACGGTAAGTATGCCATCCGTATAGGTTTTTGTCAACTTTCACTTCAACATCCGATTTTGCAAGCTGAATGGTACTATCGACAGGTGAAATGCGAAGTTCGTCGCGTGTTCCGGAGTTACCGTTACGCCACTGGATATCCATATTCCGGTCGTAACCACCATCTGCAATCCCTTTAATACGGGCAACGATGGTAAAGGCAGTACCGGCCCAGTCATCGGGCATGTACGAGCGGTACATCGTTTTTGCATCATCATCGGGTTGCAAATACTCCAGCAGGTCATTGCCATCAATATCAGGGTCGGCAACAATACCTTGCGAGAAGTTATCACCCGGTGAATCGCTGCTCACTGAAGAGAGATCGAAGGTTTCGCCTTCTGTTTCCGAAGGCAGTACATCGGCTGTATACATCAGCCAGTCCTGTGCTTGGGTCGTAAACCCAAGCATTAATGCGATTAATAATACGTAAAATTTTCTCATCATAATCGTGTTAGATTAAATTAATAATTCTTATTGTCAAGTTCTATAATAGCCATCAAAAAGGGGGCAACCCCTTTAGCATCGTTATCAATTTGTTTTTGGTTAATGTAATATTCAAAAGATCCGTTGCGATATGATTTCACACCCAATCCGGCCGATCCGCTAATGTTGGTCAACGACAAGCGGTTATCGGTGTCGGTAATTACGCTGTAATTAATGAGCGACTGCAACGATTCAACAGCAATGTCGTGGTACTTTTGAGGCAAAACGCCAATATTTACACCTTTGGCAAATGCATAAATAAACATAGCCGAACAGGATGTTTCAAGATAGTTATATTCCAGGTTGCCTTTATCTAAAACCTGGTACCACAGCTTCAATTTTTCATCCCTCACTTTTAAAAGGGACTTAGCTGTGTCGCGGAAGATATTTTCAATTTTATTTCTACCGTTATGATCATCGGGAATTAAAGCAAGCACATCGGCTAATGCCATCATATACCAACCCATGCCACGTCCCCACTTATTAGGGGAAAGTCCTGTTTGTGGGTCTGCCCATGCCTCCGATCGTTTTTCATCCCATGCATGGTACAATAAACCGTCAACAGGATCGGCTGTAACATTATAGGTGTATTCAAGTTGGAAAAGTACCGTGTCAATCCAGTTGGGTTTATTGAAAGTATTGGCATAATCAATAAGAAAGGGGGTGTACATATAGGTACTGTTCAACCATATCTGCCCCGGATAAATATCCTTGTGGCAATAGCCTCCATCGGAGGTCCGGGGTTGATTTTCTAATTGTGAAAGTATGGTATTTAATGCAATCCGGTATTTCTCTTCTCCGGTATTTTTATAAAAGGTGAGTAGCCCTTTTGCCGGATTAAAATAGTCGAGGTTGTATTTTGACGGGTCATATTTTTTAATTTCCCCTTCCTCGTTAACAAAGTAGTCTATGAAATTTTTATAGTAATTGCGGAAATTCTTGCTTGTGTCTACCTTACTAATGGCTTTCCCCAGCATCGCAAAATCATATTGCCACTTAACGGAGTTTGGATTGTTGTAAATCACTAAACTATCGTTGCGTTCAATAACGGCATTTGCCAGATTAAGTGCTACAGGATAAAAATCAACATCCTTTTCGCTGGTGGTTGACTTACATCCTCCCATCATAAAAACAATCATTAAAAACAGGTAAAATAGCTTCATAGTACAAATTGAATTTCCATTTTCGGTATTACAATATTAAGGCAGAACAATAACTAACGTCAACTACAAATCATTATAAAATGGGGTATATTTTATCTTTATCCTTTTGGACCCGCTTAAAATGAAAGGTTGTTTGAAAGAACACGCTTAAATCGATTACAATTTTGTATTTTTAGATAATCAACGGAGTTTTTTTAAGAATAAAAAAGGAATGCATAAACAATCACATATATTATATCTATTGTTCGCTTTGCTTCTTAGCAATTTCTCGGGTGCCATCAATATCGAACGGTTTGAAAAATTAGACACCCGCGACGGCTTATCGCAAAACAATGTTTTAAGCATGTACTGCGATCACAACGATTTTCTGTGGTTTGGCACAATGGACGGGTTAAACCGTTTCGATGGTTACAGTTTTAAAATCTTTAAAACGGGCACATCGAAACAAAACGGCCTTACCCACAACCGTATTAGCAAAATATGGGAAGACGGGAACAACGTTCTTTGGGTTGAAACATATGACGGATATTATCATTATTACATACGTGAAATAGAAGCGTTTCAAAGTTTTCCGGAATACTCCGAGTCGATTAAGGAACATAAAAGCATTATTAACAGTTATTCTGAATATAAGCCGGGGTCTGTATGGATTGGTTCAACCGGTTCGGGCATTTACCATTTAACGTTTAATCCCGGAGCCGATTCTTATTATGATGTGACAAAAATAAATACCGAAAATAGTGAAGTCACTACCAATACGATCAATTTCTTTCAACACGATAACAACAACATTACCTGGGTTGGTACTGAAAGCGGTTTGTTTGCAATAGATGAAAATGATAGCATAGAAACCTTTTTAGAGGGGGCAACTTTCCGGCGAGGTGAGTTGGTCGATAATCGTTTATATACCCATTCAGGCGGAAATGCGATTGATGTTTTTGACGTTAACCGGCGTATAGTAATTCAAACATTACAACTTATCGACGAAGGGGTATTTCAGCCTACTTTTATTAACCAAATAAAAAAGCAATGGTTGATAGTGGGAACAGAAAGCAATGGTTTTTTCGTGGTTGATTTAATTAACAACAAAAAAAAACACTATGTGCAGAATGGCATGTACATCGAACGCTTTTTTACCGACTCGGATGATAACGTGTGGCTTAAAACCGAACAATACGGTATCACAAAAATTGATTTGAACAGTGGTGAAAGTAAGCATTATGACCTGATTGAAAAAGAACGACAGACTATTATCGACGATGAACGGCCGTATTTTTATGAAGACCAGGATAAGAACCTATGGATTGGCACACATGGTGGCGGGCTGGCTTTGTACAACCGCGGAAAAGATAAATTTACATTCTACCGTAACAACCCGCAGGACAAGACGACGCTGAGTTCTGACTTTGTACATTGTATTGCTGAAGATAAATCGGGCTTGCTATGGTTGGGTACAGGACAGTTTAATGGCGGGGCCAACAAGGTTATTACCGCTAACCCTTCGTTTAAACATATTCAACCCAAAACGCCCATCGAGGATCTTGCCGATAATGTGGTCCGTTCTGTTTTTCAGGATAGCCGGAGCAATATTTGGATAGCAACCAAAAATGGTAGCATTTACGTTTATGACAAAAATTTTAAACCGCTAAAAAAGCTGGAAAATATACACCTGATTCGCAAAGATGTACCGGGTTACAACATATACGCGATAATGGAAGATCGTGACGGACACATTTGGCTGGGATCGAAAGGCGGGGGTGTATTAGTTAGCGAACGTTCTATAAAAAAAAGTGACAATTTTTATGAAGAGCTCTCGTTTTTGCAATACCGCAACGAACCTAATAATGAGCAATCATTATCCAATAATAATGTTTATTCCATTATCCAGGATCATAAAGGAAATATATGGATTGGCACATACGGTGGCGGCTTAAACTTTGTTTTATCACGTAACCATTCAGAGCTCACTTGCAAGCGTTTTACAATCTCAAACAGCACTCTGTCGAGCAATGATGTTCGTTACTTACATCAGGATTCAAGAAACAATCTATGGATTGCCACTGCTTTTGGTCTAAATGTGTTAAGTAAAGAAAACTTTGAATCTCCTGCCGATCATTTTCGATCATTCCTTTACGATCCGGACAAACCAGGCAGCATAAGTTACAATGATGTCATCCATATTTTTGAAGATTCAAAAAAACAATTGTGGTTTGGAACCTTTGGCGGTGGCGTAAGTATTTTAGAAAATTACAATATTAACAATCCGGTTTTTAAAGTATATAAAACAAACGACGGGCTACCCAACGATGCCGTTTTTTCAATACTGGAAGACAACTCAGGGAAGATTTGGATGTCGACCGAAAATGGAATTTCAAGTTACCTGCCGGCACGAATGGTTTTTGAAAACTACGACAGCAACAGTGGCATTTATGCCAACAATTATTGTGAAAATGCATGTTGCAAATTATCATCAGGTCAACTGGTATTCGGTAATATCAAAGGTGCATTGCTTGTTAACCCCGAGTTTATCGAAAAAACCTATTATGCGCCCCGTATTGCCATCACCAATTTTCAGCTTAACAACCGTGATATAGATATTCACTCTCCAGAATCACCAATAAAAAACAACATCAGCACACTTGAGCATATAAACCTTAAATACAATCAATCGAGTTTTAGTTTTGAATACTCGGCGCTAAGCTATTTAGCCCCCAACCAGAACTTTTATGCTTTTATGCTCGAAGGATTCGAAGAGGAGTGGAATTTTGTGGGTAACCAGCGAAAAGCCACCTATACAAACCTTTCGCCGGGAGCGTATACATTTATGGTACGGGCAGCAAATTGGGACGGAACCTGGAACGAAATTCCGCGAAAGATATCAATTGTCATTACCCCGCCATGGTGGAAAAGTACCTGGGCTCTTATTATTTACTTTATTGTTTCGCTGTTTTTGGTTGAAATTGCGCGGCGGATTTTCATGAAGTACTATCGCATGCAAAATGATTTGCGGGTAGAACGGCGCGTAAACGATATTAAGCTGCAATTTTTTACCAATATTTCACACGAGATTCGCACTCCGTTAACCTTAATACTGGGTCCCATTGCCGACATCAAAGAGCATAACAAATTGCCGGCTGAAGTAAAATCGCGTATCGAAATTATGGAACGAAACGGAAAACGAATGCTCAAGTTGATTAATCAGCTACTCGATTTCCGAAAAATTCAGAATAAAAAAATGGATTTGAAGGTTGTTCCTCTCTCACTGAACACCTTTGTTGATGAAATATGCGAACAATTTACACCAATAGCCCGTCACAAAAACATAAATTTTAAGGTTGAACTTCCCAATATTGACATTGGCGTATATGCCGATCCTAATAAATTCGATTCGGTAATATTTAACATTCTTTCAAATGCATTTAAGTATACCGGAAGCGGGAAAAGTATCAAGGTGAAAATTGATGCTCCTGACAATGATTATGTCGATATTGATATTACCGACAAGGGCAATGGAATTCCCAAAAACAAGATAAACTACTTATTTCAACGCTTTACACCGCTATCGGAAAGTAACAACAACCTTGCCGGCACCGGCATAGGCCTTTCGCTGGCATACGAAATTATGCAATTGCACAAAGGCGACATCATTGTGGATAGTAAGGTAGGAGAAGGCTCAACCTTCACCATACGCCTGCCACTGGGTAAAGCACATTTTGATGATGCACAGTTATATGAAAAGATTGAGGGTGAACAAGAACACCTAAACCCTGATCCCATTACAGAAACATCAGAACCCATTGTTTTCGAAAAGCCTGACAGCAAAAAGCCTGTGGTGTTGGTTGTTGAAGACAATACCGAGGTGCTTCTTTATATCAGCGATTGCCTGAACGATCTTTTTAAAGTTGAAACTGCAATTGATGGGCGAGACGGACTTGAGAAGATAAAAAGCATCCATCCCGATTTAATTATAACAGATGTGATGATGCCGGAGGTAAATGGGATTGAATTTACAAAAGAAGTAAAAAATGATTTTGAGCATTCGCATATTCCGGTGATAATGCTTACAGCAAAGTCGAATGTTGCCGATCAAATAGAGGGTGTAGAATCAGGAGCCGAGGCTTACATTTTGAAACCTTTTAATTCGCAATATCTCAGAGCTGTATCGCAAAACTTCATCAAACAGCGCGAGTTGGTTATCCGCAAATACCGCGATAATGAAATCGGGGTTCACTACGATGCGAAAATCACCTCGAAGGATGACGAATTCTTACAGCAAATTTTTAAGATTATTGAAGAAAACTTTACCAATTCGGACTTTAATGTTGAGCAACTTATCGATAAATCTGCCTACAGCCGTACTGTTTTATACAATAAAGTTAAAGGTATGCTTGGGGTTTCGCCGGTCGATTTAATTCGTCAGGTGCGTTTGAAACATGCAGCCAGGCTTATAACCGAGGGGGGGCATAAAATTTCAGAAGCAGCTTATGCTTCGGGGTTCAACGATCCGAAGTACTTCCGTAAATGTTTTAAGAAAATGTACAGCATTAGCCCAACGGAATATAAAAATGAGAACACCTGAGCCCTATGATTGTTTTTATCGTATAATTGTATATTACAATAACAGAATTCAAGAATATTGAAATAATATAACTTATGGAAGAAATAGGAAAAATTGAATTACGACACCTTACCATAAAAGATTACGATGGACTCATTGAGTCGATGAAAGTAGCATATGAAAAGTGGCCCGATTCATATTGGGAACGAAAGAGCATTGAAAAGTTGCTTCGCATATTCCCCGAAGGGCAGATGGCTATTTTTGTGGACGATAAAATTGTTGGTGCAGCATTGTCAATTATTGTAAAATACAGCTTGTTCGACGACACACACAGCTATAATGAAATTACAGCGAACGAGACGTTCAAAACACATTCAAAAAATGGCGATGTATTGTATGGCATCGAAATATTTATTGAGCCCGATTATCGGGGGCTGCGACTTGGACGACGCTTGTACGATGCCCGTAAAGAATTGTGCGAAAACCTCAACCTGAAAGCTATTATTTTTGGAGGCCGTATCCCGAACTATCATAAGTATTCCGACGAGCTGAGCCCGAAAGAATATCTCCAGAAAGTGAGGGAGCGCGAAATTGATGACCCCACACTTAACTTTCAGCTATCGAACGATTTCCATGTTAAAAAAGTGATAAAAAACTATCAGGACGGCGACGCAGAATCGAAAGATTACGCCGTTTTGCTTCAATGGAACAATATTTATTACGAGAAAAAGCCATCGATTATATCAACTAATAAATCGATTGTGCGCTTAGGGCTTATACAGTGGCAAATGCGGCCGTATAAAAATATTGACGAGTTATTTGAGCAAGCAGAATTTTTTGTAGATGCGGTAGCTGCCTACAACAGTGATTTTGCGTTGTTCCCTGAATTCTTTAATGCACCTTTAATGGCCAAGTATAACGACCTGAACGAGGCTGAAGCTATACGGAAGCTGGCACAATATACCGACATTATTCGCGACCGCTTTGTTCAGTTGGCTGTTAGTTATAATGTAAACATTATTACCGGAAGTATGCCTTATCTCTCAGAAGAGAACCACCTTTACAACGTGGGGCATCTTTGTCACCGGAATGGCACGTACGACACCTATACCAAAGTTCATGTAACGCCCGATGAGAAAAAAGTATGGGGCTTGCAGGGCGGTGATTTTGTAAATATTATCGATACCGATTGCGGGCCGGTTGGTGTGCTTGTTTGTTACGACGTTGAGTTCCCCGAACTGTCGCGCATTATGGCCGATAATGGTATGAACCTGCTTTTCGTGCCTTTTCTTACCGACACACAAAATGCTTATTCACGGGTTCGTTACTGTGCCCGTTCGCGTGCCATCGAAAACGAGTGTTACGTAGCCATTGCCGGCTGTGTTGGCAACCTTCCACGGGTTGAAAACATGAGTATCCAATACGCGCAATCGGCTGTGTTTACCCCTTGCGATTTTGCTTTCCCGGCCAATGGTATCAAAGCCGAATCGACCCCGAACACCGAAATGATTTTGGTGGCCGATGTTGATATCGACCTGTTGCGCGAGTTAAATGCTTACGGTGGTGTTCGTAACCTGAAAGACCGCAGAAGCGATGTTTATGAAGTAAAATATAAAAATACCAAGTAATTTATGACCGGTACCAAAAAATTTGGCACAGCTCCTGTGTTTTTTACAGCCATATCGACCATTCTTGGGGCTATATTATTTCTGCGTTTTGGGTTTGCCGTGGGTACGCTTGGTTTCTGGGGTGTTATCCTGATTATTCTTTTGGGTCATTTGGTTACCATTCCAACCGCACTTGCCATTTCGGAGCTGGCGACTAACAAACGCGTACAAGGCGGGGGCGAATATTTTATTATTTCGCGCTCGTTTGGGCTAAACATTGGTTCAACCATTGGCATAACATTATTCTTGTCGAAAGCCATCAGTGTGGCTTTTTACATCATTGCTTTTGCCGAATCGTTTGAATTTTTGTTTAACTGGGTTGCACAGAATTATGGTTTCGAACTACCTCGTCAGGCTATAAGTGTGCCTACAACATTACTGCTTTCAATATTGATTTTGAAAAAAGGTGCCAGTCTGGGCATGAAGATGCTTTATGGCGTTGTTGTTATCCTTTTTGCTTCGCTGGTATTGTTTTTTGCCGGCAAAACCGGTTATTCGGCTGAATCGTCCATCTCGTTCAGCAATTTCGAGTTTCGCAACAGTGCCGACTTTTTTATGGTTTTCGCCATTATTTTCCCGGCTTTCACGGGTATGACAGCCGGTGTTGGCCTTTCGGGCGACCTGAAAAAGCCTTCGCGCTCAATTCCCTGGGGCACAACGCTGGCCACTATTGCCGGTATGATTGTTTACTTTTTTGTGGTATATAAACTCGCGGTTTCGGTATCGCCTGAATCTATGGTTGCAAACCAGCTTGTGATGTCTGACATTGCTATTGCGGGTGTCGTTATTATCCCGCTTGGGCTTGCTGCTTCCACTATCTCTTCTGCTATCGGGTCTATCCTTGTGGCTCCGAGAATTTTACAAGCCCTGGCCGACGATAAGTCTTTTACCATTTCAAAAATTAATCGTTGGCTGGCCAGTGACAAAAACGGCGAACCGGTGAATGCAACCTGGGTTACAGCTATTATTGCTTTTGCCTTTGTGATGATGGGCGACGTTAACGCCGTGGCCGTAATTATTTCGATGTTCTTCATGGTTACCTACGGGGCTATTTGCCTGATTTCGTTCCTGAACCATTTTGGCTCATCACCGGCTTACCGCCCATCGTTCCGTTCAAAATGGTATATCTCACTTGTTGGCTTTGTGGTATCGGTATGGGTAATGTTTAAAATAAACTCGCTGTATGCCATTCTCGCATTTGTTATTATGATTTTGCTTTATTTGTTTATCACCCATAAAAATCAAAAAAGAAAAGGCTTTCAGGCAATCTTTGCCAACACCCTGTTTCAAATTAACCGTGGTTTACATGTTTATATTCAAAAACAACAAAAAAACAGTAAAACACAAGAATGGCGGCCAAGTGCTCTTGGTATTTCACAAGATACATTTGAGCGTTCAGATATTGTTAAATTCCTTAACTGGATATCGTTCCGGTATGGCTTCGGGACTTACCTCCATTTAATACAGGGATATTACTCGAGGACATCAAGCATACAGGCAGCAGAAGAAATATTAAAAATTAAAAATCAATTTAAAGGTATTGAAGACCACGTTTTTATCGATTCATTAATATCGCCTTCATATACATCGGCTATTGCACAAGCCATTCAGGTACCCGGTATTTCGGGCATGGAAAACAACATGGTGCTTCTTGATTTTGACAAAAAAACAGGGAAAAACCTCAATAATATTATCGATAATATTACGCTGATCAGGGCTGGCTGTTTTGACACCTGTATTCTGGCTTCTGCCAATCAGAAATTTGACTCGTCGATGGGTATACATGTGTGGATTCGTTCGGGTGACTATGACAATGCTAACCTGATGATTTTAATGAGTTTTATTATTCTGGGGCACCCCGATTGGAAGAAATCATCTATTAAAATATTCAATATTTGTGAGAAAGATGATATTGAAGAAACAAAAGAAGCGCTCCAAAAAATGGTTATTGACGGACGTCTGCCGATATATGCCAGAAACATAAACATCATACCTATGCAGGATGATGTATCGTCGAAAACCATTATTAATGAAAACTCAGAACACGCAGCTTTGACTATTATCGGGTTCAGACATGAAACCCTTAAAAATAAAAAAGGCGAGCTGTTTAAAGGTTATGACAAACTTGGTATGGTATTATTTGTAAATTCACACGACCAAAAAGAAATAAGTTAATTCGTAATTATGGCACGATTTATAAAAAACCGTAAAGTACTTGTTGATAAAGGACCGGGTATGGTTACATTTATTGGCAACCAAAAGATGGACAGGCCCCGCTTCAGGCTTATTTCGTATAACCAAACGGAGGGAGTGGAACACGAAGCCGACAACGTTAATGAACTGGTGTCGAAAATGTCGGATAAACATATATACGGGGTGAATATCGACGGAATGCATAACCCCGATGTGATTAACGAGGTTGGACGTACATTCAACCTTTCGCCGCTTGTTCTCGAGGATATTGCCAATACCGACCAGCGTCCAAAAATGGTTGAAGATAACCACAATATTGTAATTTTTCTGAAACAGGTACAATACGCAAGCGATTTGCAAAATGTACAGTCAGAACAAATCACACTGGTGCTGGGCAGCAATTACGTCATTTCGTTTCAGGAGCGCGTTGGTAATTTTTTCGAACCTATACGCCACCGTATGCGGGAAAACATTGGCAAACTTCGCTTAAAAAAAGCCGACTACCTTTTCTACCGCATTATCGATACCATCGTTGATAATTACATGGTGTGCCTGGGTTCGCTGGGCGAACTTATCGAAGGGAATGAAGAACACATACTTTCGAAAAAAAACAAAGAGGTTGTTGATGAAATTTATCACCATAAAACCGAAATAAGCTTTATACGCAAAGCTGTGCGGCCGGTGCGCGAAATCACAAAGCAACTGAAAAGCAGTGATTCGGTATTGCTCACCAAACCAACAAAACCATTCTTTGCCGATATTGACGACCTCATAACCCATGCCATCGAGACTATCGATGTGTATTATACCATGACCAGCGACCAGTTGAATATTTACAACACCAACCTGAGCAACAGCGCTAACGAGGTAATGAAAGTGCTGACCATTTTTGCGGCTATCTTTATCCCGTTAACCTTCATTGTCGGTATATACGGAACCAACTTCGATTACCTGCCCGAACTGCATTACAAGTACAGCTATTTTATCATGCTGGGCGTATTGCTAGTACTTACGATTGTAATGCTGTTGTTTTTTAAAAAGAAACGATGGCTATAACAGCCATCGTCATTAGTGGATTAGTCATTAGCAGCAATTGCCTGAACAACATTGTTTAGCCGTTCAGAAACCTGTTTTGCAAACTCTTCTAAGCCTTCGGCATCAACTGGTTTCATTGCTACCAGCGGGTTTATGGCAAAAACTTCAATTGTGTTTTCTTCTTTTTGCTGTATGCAAACATTACATGGCAGCATTACGCCCATTTTGTCGTCGGATTCAAGAACTTTATTGGCAAGAACAGGATTGCAGGCGCCCAATATCTTGTAAGGGCGGTAGTCAATGTCTAGTTTTTTCTTGAAAGTCGATTGAACATCAATTTCGGTTATTACACCAAAACCTTCTGCCTTTAGTAATTCTGTTACTTTCTTTTCTACTTCATCAAATGAAGAATTTCTTACGGTATTTGAAATATAATAATCCATATCTATTTATTTGTTTTTGTGTGTGTTATTAATAATATAATTCAAAGGTAAATATTGCTCCAATAGAATGATGTAACAATAATCACATTCAGTTGATGCTTAATAAAATCTGCTTTATCGAATCTGATGTCTTAATTCCTGAAAACTTTTTTCTATTTTTGGTGCCTGACAAACCACCACAGTTGCTTTTTTTAACCGTTTAAACCAGAAAAATGATTCGTATTATTAACGTAATTATTCTGGCGGTGCTTGTATTGGGCTGTCAGGTAAAGGAAAAAAAGCAACAAACTAAAAAAGCAACAGTTTTTTGCATTGGTGACTCAACCGTGAAAAATGGCCAGGGCGACGGCTCAGGAGGGCTATGGGGTTGGGGAGACCCAATTATTCAATTTTTTGATACCAGCCTTGTAAATGTTGAAAACCATGCGCGAGGGGGCACCAGTAGTCGCACCTACCGTACGCTTGGACTGTGGGATGAAGTGCTTGAAAAAATCCAGCCCGGTGATTATGTTCTCATGCAATTTGGCCACAACGACGCCGGCGCGTTAAACGATTCGCTAAGGGCACGCGGAACCATAAAGGGCACAGGTAACGAAAGTGAAGAAATTGATAATTTGCTTACCGGAGAACACGAAACGGTTCATTCTTACGGTTGGTACATGAGACAGTACGTGAAGGAAGTTAAAGACAAAGGAGCGCATCCTGTTATTGTGGCTCCTATTCCCCGAAACGACTGGGTTGACGGCCGTGTGCCCCGTAACCATGATTCTTATGGTGGGTGGGCCCGCCAGGTAGCTGCCGAAGAGAATGTCCCTTTTATCAATCTTAATGAACGGATGGCTTCAGCAATGGAGGAAATGGGCGAGGAGAATGTTACCGGTACGTTTTTCTTTGCACGCGACCACACCCATACTTCAGCTGAAGGCGCTGTATTGGCTGCATCGTTAATTGTTGATGAACTGAAAGAATTGCAAGACTTCGATTTAAAAAAATATTTATTGGCAGATCCTGTGATTAACTTCCCTGTTAAGCGAAAAGTATTTGTAATTGGTGATTCAACTGTTGCCAACGGAAATGACAGTATTGTTGGTTGGGGGCGCGAGCTTGCACATTATTTCGATACTTCGAGGGTTGAAATTATAAATAAAGCCAGGGGTGGCCGCAGTACACGCAGTTATACCTACGAGGGTTTGTGGGATGAAGTTTACAAAATGCTTCGTCCCGGTGATTTTCTGCTTGTGCAGTTTGGCCATAATGAAAGTGGTAACATTAACAAACCTAAATTCAGGGGATCTATAAAAGGTACAGGCAATGAGGTGGAAAATATAGTCCGCACCGATGATAGCAATGAAGAGACCATTCACACATATGGCTGGTACCTGAAAATGTATGCAGAAAAGGCTCATAAGAAGGGTGTTGGAGTGATTATCATCTCACAAATTCCGCGTAACATCTGGAACGAAGAGAAAGTGAAGCGCGAAAACGACAATTATGCCGGATGGGCAAAAGAAGCCGCAAGCGATGCAGATGTTTTCTTCATTGATTTGCACAATACAGTTGCTGTTAAGTATGAAAGGATGGGGCACGATTCAGTTCAGCGTTTTTTCCCGGGCGACCATACCCATACCAATGCAGCAGGTGCTGAGCTGAATGCAAAAACTGTAGCTGAGCTTGTTAAAAATTTAAGGGGAAGTAAACTGAGAGGATATGTTGACAGGAGTAAGTTGAAATAAGCTATTTTTCAC
Source organism: Prolixibacteraceae bacterium (assembly GCA_027858145.1). Lineage (GTDB taxonomy): Bacteria > Bacteroidota > Bacteroidia > Bacteroidales > Prolixibacteraceae > Roseimarinus. The sequence continues at coordinate 13,364 of JAQIDF010000098.1, forward strand.
AACACATAAC
>JAQIDF010000108.1 GCA_027858145.1 Prolixibacteraceae bacterium
TTAGGGTCGGAAGATGTAGTAAGCTTTGTAATTTTGTTTTCGTTGTAGCTAACATTGAAGCCAACCTCCCATAGCATATCCTCAGTAGATATGATTCCGCCGTTAATTGAGAACTCCACACCACGATTTTCCATGTTACCAATATTTGTTAGCAGTTGGTTTGTGAAGTTTGTACCGGCCGGAACGGGAATTTCATTTAACAGATCGTTCGTATTCCGCTGGTATAAATCCAGTGTGCCGGAAATTCGGTTATTGAAGATACCGTAGTCAATACCAATATTGTACGTTGTGGTTTCTTCCCATTTAATATTGGCGTCATACCCGTCAGGCCGTAAGGTGTTTACAAATTCATTTCCGAATAAATAACTGGCATTGTTCATGCTTAATGAATATCTTGCCAGATAAGGATAGTTGCCTTGTCCTATATTTTGCTGACCTGTTACACCCCAACCTAACCTTAGCTTTAATTCAGAAATAGCATCATTGTCTTTCAAGAATGATTCTTCTTTTATTTTCCATGCTAAAGCAACTGAAGGGAAAAGCCCCCAGCGGGTATCTTCTGAAAAACGTGAGGTTCCATCGTTACGAAGTGTAAACGTTGCCAGGTAACGGTTTTTTAAAGTATAGTTTACACGGCCAAAGAAAGAAACCAGGTAATATTCAGTGGGGTCATAATTAGGCTCGTATATTGTTTTCGTTCCTGCAATGTTGTATGCTTCGGTGTAGTTTTCACGGTAACAGTGTTGCCATGAGTAACCACCCATTACATCGATGCGGCTGTCTATTGCATCAATGTCGGTAGCATAATTCAGGTAGAAGTCTAATAATTCGTTACGTTTGTCCTGTGTGTAGTAGCGATCTTCACCACCACCATTTACAGCATCGTACATCCATGATGCATCTTCCGAAACCCAAACATCGCCCTCACTTTTCGAGTAATCATAACCCATGTTGAGATTGGCCTTTAATTCAGGTAAAAAGTGAAATTTGTAATCGAACTGGATATTACCGATGCTACGCATTACGGTTGAAATATCTTCGCGCATTTCAAGCATGGCAAGAGGGTTGGCCGGAGCTACGGTATTTGGAGCACCGTTGGGTTGTTGCCATGTAAAATAGCCTCCAAACTCTTCATTGTCGCTATATACTGTTTGTGTCGGGTCAAAGCCAATTGCATTTCCAATAGCACCCTCATCGGCAAATTGGTTGTTTACATACATCCCCTTAATGTTTGCATTTACATTAAGGTGATTTTCAAAGAACGAAGGATTCAGGTTAATTGATCCTGTAAAACGCTCAAGACTTGAGGTTTTTAACAACCCTTGTTGATTTGAATAACCAACAGAAGCCCGGTAAGGTAGGTTGTTGATGCTTCCCGACAATCCAATGTTATGATCGGTAGAAATAGATGTCTGGAATATTTCACTTTGCCAGTCGGTGTTTGCATCACCTGTTAGGGCAGAAGCTTTTTCTGATAAATCGAGTTCATTTATTATTTCTTTGAACTCGTTAGCGTCAAGCACATCAATTTCACCAGTACGGGTTCCAACTGATACCTTGCCCGTATAGGATACTTTTAGTCCCTGACCCGCTTTGCCTTTCTTTGTGGAGATAAGAATGACACCGTTCGATGCACGAGAACCATAAATAGCAGTTGCCGAGGCATCTTTTAATACAGTAAATGTTTCGATATCATTTGGGTTGATTGTGTTTAGTGGGTTACGCATACCCGACACATCATCATTGTCGATAGGTACACCATCAATAACAATTAACGGATCGTTACTTGCCGAAAGTGATGAGCCACCACGGATACGAATTGTTGAACCGGAACCCGGGGCACCACCGCCGCTGGTTATTTGAACACCGGCAACTTTACCCGATACCAGTTCCTGTGGTGAGGTAATGTTTCCCTGGTTAAAGTCATCTGATGTAACAGCAGAAACTGAGCCTGTTACATCTTCTTTTTTTACTTGTCCATATCCAATAACAACAATTTCACCAATGTCTTCAATGCTCATTT